>CAZLQG010000001.1:0-23116 GCA_964561655.1 uncultured Candidatus Saccharibacteria bacterium
AAGATTTTGGTTTGTTTAAAAACAGGGCCATTTGTGTATCCGACTTTCTGGCCGTAAATTATTCCAGGGTTAAGTGTGGGTTGGTCAAAAGTTCATTTTATAAAGGCAAACCTTTGTATGTTTGGACGGTAAATAGTTTGGCGGAGATGCAAAAACTTTTGGATTACAAAAATGTAGTCGGAATTATAACCGACAAGCCCGACGTGGCTTTAAAAGTAATGAGCTAAGACATATGCAGAAAAGATGGCTAGTTTTGGTTTTTGCGGCCGTGCTTTTGCTCACAATCGCGTTGTTATATAAAGAGCCGCAAAAAGAAAATTATTCCAATATCAAAAGTTTCGAAGACTGCGCGGTCGCAGGCTTTCCAATTATGGAAAGCTACCCCAGGCAATGCAGGGCGGGCAATGGCACGGTTTTTACGGAGGTTATTTCGGAAGAATAAAAAATTCGTCTGTGATATAATTATATTAGCGGCGATTTTAATATCCCGCTAATTTAAGTTTATGGATATAACAAGGGATCAAGCTTACAATTTGCTCCGCGAATGGGTAAAGAACGAGAATTTAGTTAAGCATATGCTGTGCGTGGAGGTGGCCATGCGCGCTTATGCCCGCAAGCACGGAGAGGATGAAGAAGTTTGGGGCATTTGCGGACTCTTGCACGATTTTGATTATGAAAAATATCCAACCTACGATGCAAATGCAAAAACCGGCCATCCATACGAGGGCGTAAAAGAACTAAAGCGTTTAGGCTGTTCAAAAGAAATTATAGAAGCAATTTTAGGGCACGCGCTATACAGCGGTGTGCCTAGAACTTCCAACATGGCGAAATGCCTGTTTGCGATAGATGAGCTTTGCGGTTTTATTATTGCTTGCGCTTTAATGCGCGAAGATAAGCTGGAAAGCTTGGAAGCAAAATCGGTCAAAAAGAAATTAAAGGATAAAAGCTTTGCCGCCAAGGTCAGCCGCCAGGACATTGAACAAGGCATACAGGAATTAGGCATTGACAAGGACGAGCATATTAATTTCGTTATTCACGCTTTAAGGGGCATTTCCAAAGAGTTGGGGTTTTAGATTATGAAAAAATTTTTAATCACAATTTTTATTTTGATGGCGGGGTTTGCCGCGTTTGATTATTGGACCAACGATAACCCCAAGCTTAAAGATTGGGCGCAAACTTACGTAAGCGATCAAAATATTGAAGAAATAAAGCAGGAGGTCTTTACTTCCGGTCCGTTAAGAAATTTAGTAAAAAACCCTTCTGCGAATTTAACGGCCGAAGGCGTGATTGAGTGGACAAACCAGCAAAGAATAAACAACGGTCTGCCTAAGTTATCAATCAACCAAAAATTAAGCAAGGCTGCGCAAATTAAAGTACAGGATATGTTTGAAAAGCAGTATTTTGAACATGTATCTCCTGACGGTAAAGGCCCTGCGGACTTGGCAAGACAGGTTGGGTATGATTATATCCGCGTGGGTGAAAATTTGGCCTTGGGAAATTACGACAATGACCAAAAACTAGTGGAGGCCTGGATGAACAGTCCCGGGCACCGCGCTAATATCCTCAATGAAAAATTTACGGAAATAAGCGTTTATGTTTTAAAAGGCATTTACGAAGGCGAGGAAACCTGGCTGGCGGTTCAGGAGTTTGGGAAGCCGACCAGTAGCTGCCCGGCTGTGAGTCCGTTTTTAAAAATTCAGATAGACAGCATAGAGAAAGAGGTGGATAGTTTGCAGCCGCAAATGGCCGTTTTAAAATCACAGCTGGAAAGCTTGTCCGAGCTCGAAACCAAAGAAGAGTACGACGCTTATAACCAAAAGGTCACGGAATTCAATTCGTTGGTTAAGATTTTTAATAACAAGGTTGATTTGTTAAAAAAATTAATTGGCGATTATAATGCCCAAATAAGGCGATATAATTTATGCGCGGAAAATTAAGATTTTTAATCTTGGTGTGGTATAATAGTAAAGTTATAAAATATTAATTTAATTGGATAAATATGAAAAAATTTAGGTTATTTTTTGCGGTTTTTTTGGCCATAGGGACGGTGGGAGCTTTGACTGCCGCAAGTTCCTACGCAGCCGAATTTATTACGCCTCCCAAGCAAGAAGCTAATGTTACGGTTTCTGCCGGCGAAACACACCGGAATTTGTATGTAGCTGGCGGGAACGTTACGGTTAATTCCGGCACCGAAGGAGACTTGGCGGTTGCGGGCGCTTTGGTAAACGTGGTGGGCGACGTGGAGGAAGATATAATGGCCGCGGGTGGCTCGTTGTCCTTGGCAGGGGCTGTCGGGGGCGATGTCCGCTTGGTTGGAGGAAATGTTTTTGTTAGTTCGCAAATCGGCGGTGATTTAGTTTTAGGCGGCGGCAATGTGAGCATCTCCAGCAAAGCGCAAATCGGCGGAGATTTGGTTGCCGGTGTGGGCAATGTTGTAATTGACGCTCCGGTAAAGGGAAACGTTAAAATCGCCGGCGGGAACGTTACCATCAACAGTAGGGTGGAAGGCAATGTGCAGGTTTGGTCGGATAGCAAGGGAGGCGGTCTGGTTTTTGGCCCCAGTGCGGAAATTTTGGGAAAGGTGACTTATAAGGGTCCTAAAGAGGCTGTGATAAAGGAAGGTGCGAAGATTTCCGAAATTGAATATATTTCAACAGCAGGACGCAAAGGGTCTACCAAGACGCTTACAACTTTGTTTACCTTAGGACTTTTGGTTAAACTCCTAGCCTGGATTATTGCCGGTTTGGTTTTGGTTAAGCTGATGAAAAAGAGAATTAGAAATATAGTCAGGTCTGTGCAGGAAAAACCCTGGACAAATTTGGGCCTGGGTCTTGCGGGAGCGGTTGTCGTCCCGATTGCGGTAATTTTATTGTTTGTAACGTTGGTTGGTTATTATTTGGGGATTTTGCTTGGAATTTGGTATGCGCTGGTGTTGGCTTTGGTGTGCGTACTAACCTCGCTGGTTTTGGGCTACTGGATTTTAAAGTATTTGAGCAAGAAAGATGAAATTAAAGACTGGCAGGCGGTCGTAATTGGCGTTGTGGTTTGGCAGCTGCTAAAATTTATCCCTGTTTTGGGATGGTTAGTTTTATTGATAGTATTTTTGATGACATTTGGTGCGGTAATGCTTTCTATTCGGGAAAGAATGTCTCAAGATAATTAATAATCAAATGCTACAATAGAAGTTATGGGAATCTTTGACCCCAGTAGCATATCCGCCTGAAGGCGTATAGCTACGGGGCAGGTAAAATTAAAGATTATTAACTTTATAATTTACGATTAGTTATGGGTATTTTCGACAAGATTAAAGATATCAATGAAATGCGCAAGCAGGCCAAGCAGATAGAAATGACTTTGGCCATAGTTAGCCTTACGGGAGCGTCTTCCGGCGGGAAAATCAGAATCACCATGGACGGGAATCAGAAAATTCAGAGCGTAGAGGTTAGTCCGGACATTGTCGGTGATAAAAGCGAGATCGGGAGGCATATCCGTTCAGCGCTGGAAGATTTATTCAAGCAGCATAAGAAAGTTCTCCAGAGTAAATTCGGGAACATGATGCAGTAGAACTACAAATTTTACAACACCTGCGAATACCTGTAAATAAAGATCAAACCGTGAAAAAAATAAAATTATTCACAGTACTAATTGTTATAGCGTCGGTTTTTGCTCCTACTGCGGCCTTGGCTTTAGAAATGCCTGCCGGCTATTCGGCAAGCGAGAAACAAGCTACCGGCGAGCCGGACGAAATCGGCATTACCGCGTATTCTTATTTAGTAATGGATGAGGTAACCGGCCAGGTGCTTTTGGAAAAAAATGCAAAGGAGCTTTGGGCGCCGGCATCGCTTACCAAGCTGGTAACCGCTATGGTTTTACTGGATTTACAGCCTGATTTGGAAAAAGCCGTAGTAATGAGAAAAGAATATGAGGTGGGGGGTGTGAGGTTCAAATCCGCCAGCAATATTGCTTTTCGGTTTATAGATTTACTGCATGCTTCTTTAATTGCTTCTGCTAATAACGCGACGCAAGCTTTGGCAAAAAGCACGGGCTGGACAACAGAAAAATTTGCCGGTAGGATGGATCTGAAAGCTATGGCTTTAGGCGCGCAGAATACTTATTTTGTGGAGCCTACCGGTTTAAGCGAGCGCAACGTGACGACTGCCGAGGATTACGCCAAAATTGTAAAAGCCGCGTTTGAATATCCGCTCATGAAAGAAATCGTTTCTAAAAAGGAATTTAGCTTTGGAGCGCTTAACAGCACGCGGTATTGGCAAAAAGTCGTTAATACCAATAACATATTGAATGATGAGAACTTTAATAGTTTAATCGGCAAAACCGGATACATTGAAGTTTCCAAGTATAATTTTGCTACAGAAGTCAAAGATAAATTCGGTAATGATTTAACCGTAGTAGTGCTGGGAAGTAAAGACTCTAAGACCAGATTTTCCGAAGCCAGAAAGCTGGCTATGATGGGGGGACTTGCCAAAGTTTTTCCGGGAACGCCTTTGGTTTTGGGCGCCAGCATCCAGGCGGATATAGCTTTAAGAAATTTAATATTTAAGTAAATTCACGGATACGCGGATGACGTTGATAGCACGGATAAAAAATCATTAGATAGAAATCAGTGCAATTCGTGAAATCTGTGTATTAGCGAATATATCATGAAAAGAATAATCACCATCATTATAGTCGTTATCCTAGCGGTAGGGTTGGGCTATTTTTTATTTAGAATATCTCCGCAAGAAACTGAAAAGTCAGACGACAATTTGAACCTGTCAGACATTGAGCAGTTGAGCGGTCCAAGCGAAATTGGTTCCGATGATTATGTTTTAGGTTTACCTGAAGCAAAAAATACGCTGATAGTTTATGAAGATTTTCAATGTCCGGCCTGCGCCACCTTTGAACCTATTTTAAAACAAGCACAAAAAGAGCTAACCGACACCAAGTTAGTTTTTAGGCATTTTCTTTTAACTAATATACATCCAAATGCAGCAGTTTCCGCTCTTGCTGCGGAAGCGGCGGGCGCGCAGGGAAAATTTTGGGAATATGGAAGCGAGCTTTACGCCCGCCGGGAAGAGTGGGTAAACTTGTCCAATCCTTTGGAAAAGTTTACGGAAATCGCAAGTGCTGTTGGCGTGCAAGATATAGAGCAATTTAAGGCAGATATAGAGTCGGTAAAATATAGAGATAAGATTGAACAGGACTTAAAAGAGTCTTTAGGACTTAATCTACGCGGTACGCCTTCTTTAATATTCAACGGCCATGAGCTTGAACTGGGTAGTGTAGAACAAATAAAACAACAGGTTGAACAATTTTATCTAAAATAGATGAATTGGGTAATTTATGCCATTTTAAGCGCCTTTTTTGCATCCTTGGTGGCGATATTCGGTAAAATCGGGATTCAAGGCGTTTCCAGCAACTTAGCTGTGGCTGTGCGCACAGTGGTAATTGTGTTTTTTGCCTGGGCAATTGTTTTGGCCGAAGGCGTTGTTCCACAGCTTAGAACTTGGTCAAAGCATACTTGGACATTCATTATCCTTTCTGCCATTGCCACTGGTCTTTCTTGGCTGTTTTATTATAAGGCTTTACAGATGGGGCAGGCTTCTAAGGTTGCTCCCATAGATAAACTTTCCGTAGCCTTAACCATAATTTTGGCATTTATCTTTTTGGGGGAAAAACCAACCCTGGGAAATGTGCTGGGAGGCTCTTTAGTGGCCGCCGGCGTCATAGTTGTGGTTTTAGTAAAATAATATGAAATCTATATACCAAAAATTTGCAATTGGATTGGCTAAAGATGCCGGAAAAATTATCAAAAAGAATTTTTCGCATGGTATGGCCAAAAATTGGAAAGGCAACGATACGCCCATAACAAAAACTGATATCGTCATTAATAAATTGGTAATCAAAAGCGTTAAAGAAGTTTTTGCCGGTTATGATATTTTGGGAGAAGAGGAAAGCTATTTGGCCAATAAGAGCGATTACATTTGGGTATGTGACCCGGTTGACGGTACGATTCCTTTTTCCCATGGCGTGCCGACATGCGTATTTTCTTTAGCTTTAGTTTTTAAAGGCAGACCGATTGCGGGTGTTATTTACGATCCGTTTATGGATAGAATGTTTTATGGAGAAAAAGGCAAAGGGGCTTATTTAAACGGCAAAAAAATCCATGTCAGCAGGCAGGGGTTGACAAACGGGCTAATTAATTGGGAGTCTGCTTCTTGTTGGATGGTGGAAAAAGCCCATCCCAGGTGTTTAGTCTGCCGCCTGGACAGTTTTATTTATGGCGGCATGCTCGTGGCCAGCGGAGAAATGACAGCTTCTTTTTATCCTTGGAAATACGCGCATGACGGGGCAGCTTTAAAAATTATTGTGGAAGAGGCCGGCGGAAAAGTTATGGATATGTACGGAAAAGAACAAAGATATGACAGGGAGATTAAAGGGTGTTTGGTCACCAACCAAATAGTTTATAAACAGCTGTTGAAAATCAGCAAACAGGTCGCGGCTTGGAAGAAAAGAGTAAAAGTCAGATTTTGATTGTGCTGGTGCCGGATATTTTTTTATTGGGCCGTCCTCTTGCAAAGAGGACGGCCCTCTTGTATTATTTATCGGATGAAGAATAATCAAAGAAATAAAAAAGTCCTCATTGCCTTGTCAGGCGGAATTGACTCCGCAGTTTCGGCTTACCTGCTTATTAAGAAAGGCTACGAAGTGGAAGCCGCGTTTATGAAAAATTGGTCTTCTACCGCGGGACTGCTTAAAAGCGAATGCCCGTGGCTGCAAGACCGCCAAGACGCTTTGCGTGTTGCGGCGTTCTTGCACATTCCGCTTCATACTTTGGATTTTGAAGATGAATATCAAAAGCGCGTTATGCGGTATTTCTTTGATGAATATAAAAAAGGACGCACGCCGAATCCGGATGTGATGTGCAATAAAGAAATCAAGTTTAAGCTGTTATATGATTGGGCTATGAAAAAGGGTTTTGATTATCTGGCCACCGGGCATTATGCGAGGAGCGAAGCGACGAAGTCCCGTAGAGGCCGAAGGCATTCTACTGGGGCGAAAAACCAATATCATTTACTCCGAAGTAAAGATGAATTTAAGGACCAGACATATTTTATCTACAACATTGAACAACAGCAGCTTTCCCATATTCTTTTTCCAATTGGCGGGATGAAAAAAGCTCAAGTGCGATCTTTAGCCCGCAAAATTAATTTACCCAACGCAGAAAAAAAAGAGAGTATGGGTTTGTGTTTTGTGGGAAAAATAAGATTAAAGGATTTTTTGGAGCAGAAATTAAAGGTTAAGGAAGGTCCAACCATCAATCAGAATGGCAAGATTGTAGGTACGCATCACGGCCTTTACAATTACACCATTGGCCAGCGCCAGGGAATACGAATTGGCGGCACAGGTCCGTATTTTGTGTATAAGAAAGATTTAAAATATAATAAACTGTTTGTAACAAATAACCCGAACGACAAACATCTATTAACTAAAGAAGTGCAAATATATTCTGTAAACTGGATTAGTAATAATTTAAAATTTAAAATTAAAAATTTAAAATTGTCCGGCCGCTATCGCCATCAAGGCGAACTTGTCCCGCTCACCATCAGTTGCATCAAAAAAGATCTCTACCGCGTAATCTTCAAATGCCCGCAAAAAGCTGTCGCTTCGGGCCAGAGTTTGGTATTGTATAGGGGCAAAGAGTGTGTGGGAGGGGGAGTGATAGTATGATTGAACATGATTAAATAAGATTGACCATGAATGAACAAGATTTAAATAATACATATACAATCATCATAGAAATTCCTAAAGGCAATGTGAACAATAAGTATGAATACGACGAGCAGTCTGGCGAGTTTAGGCTGGATTTTATTTTTGAAAATTTGGCGTGGCCTTATAATTACGGATTTTTTCCTAATACCCAAGCGGGTGACGGTGATACTTTGGATGCCATAGTACTTTCATCGCAAGCCTTAAAACAGGGACAGGAAGTCGAATCTAAAATAATAGGAATGATGGATGTTTTAGACAGAGGCGAAGAGGATTTTAAAGTCATTTGCGTGCCAGTTGATGATAAACTGTCAAAATCGCTTGATGACATAACCGATGTCACCCGGCAGCAAAAACAGGAATGGAAAGATTTCAATTTGGAAATTGCCAGGCAAAAAAAGAAAGAGCTGGAAGTGAGGGGATTTATAAATAGAGAAAAAACTTTGGAGATAATAAAAAACTCCCTCTACTTGAGGGAGTTTTTTGGTTTATCAAATTTAAGGCTTTAGGAACTTGACTAGTAACAGCGCCACTATGTTTATTATTTTTATCATAGGATTGATCGCCGGGCCGGCGGTGTCTTTGTAAGGGTCGCCGACGGTGTCGCCGGTTACGGCTGCTTTATGCGCTTCGCTGCCCTTGCCGCCGTGCGCGCCTTCTTCAATATATTTTTTAGCGTTATCCCATGCGGCTCCTCCGGTAGTCATGGAAATTCCTACAAACAAACCGGTCACAATTGTTCCAACCAATAAACCGCCCAAAGCTTCGGCTCCCAAAATCAACCCTACGAGAATCGGTGCCACAACAGGAATTAGCGCAGGCACAATCATTTTTTTAAGAGCGGATTTAGTTACAATATCAACCGCTTTGGAATAATCCGGTTTGGCCTCGCCTGTCATGATTCCCTTAATTTCTCGGAACTGGCGGCGAACTTCTTCCACGACCGATTTAGCGGCACATCCGACCGCTCCCATGGCAAGGCTGGCGAATAGGTATGGAAGCAGTCCTCCAATTAGCAACCCAACTAATACACGGCTGTCTGTAAGGTCAAAAACCGTGTTTATTCCGGCGATTTCCAGTTCCTGGGTATAAGCGGCAAAAAGCACCAAAGCAGCCAGTCCAGCCGAAGCTATGGCGTAGCCTTTGGTAACGGCTTTGGTGGTGTTGCCTACGGCATCTAAGGGATCTGTAACATTGCGGACGGATTCGTCTAAGCCCGCCATTTCGGCAATGCCGCCAGCGTTGTCGGTAATGGGGCCGAATGCGTCAATGGCCACAATAATTCCGGTTAAGGACAGCATTGACATCACAGACAAACCAATGCCATAAAGGCCGGCAAGCTTGAATGCGGCTAAAATCGCAATGACTATCACAAGCACGGGCAAAGTGGTAGACTGCATACCAACCGCAAGCCCTGCAATTACGTTTGTACCGTGGCCGGTGGTGGAGGCATCGGCGATTTTTTTAACCGGTGGGAATTTTTTAGCCGTGTAATATTCGGTAATCATTACCACCGCGGCGGTAACCAGCAGGCCAATTAAGGAAGCAAAATATAAATTAACGGTTTTGTATTGCGATGTCTGAGCCATCAGTTTCATGGTAATAGGGTAAAAAACAATTGCCGAAAGCACGCCGGTTACAACCAGCGCTTTGTAAAGCGCGCCCATAATATTTTGCGATTTGCCGAGGCGCGCAAACCACGTGCCGATAATCGTCGTTATAATGGAAGCCCCGCCTAAAAGCAGCGGATAAGCAACTGCGTTGGAGTTTTCACCAAATACAAAGCTGCCGAGCAAGATTACCGCAATCGCTGAAACCGCGTAAGTTTCAAAAAGGTCCGCGGCCATACCCGCGCAGTCGCCGACGTTGTCTCCTACGTTGTCCGCTATCACTCCGGGGTTGCGCGGATCGTCTTCGGGGATGCCGGCTTCTATTTTGCCGACCATGTCAGTGCCGACATCCGCGCCTTTGGTAAAGATTCCGCCGCCCAAACGGGCAAACACAGAAATCAAAGACGCCCCAAAGCCAAGTCCGATAAGTGCGGATAAATCTTTTGTGGCAAGGTAGAACCCGGATACAGCCAAAAGCCCTAAGCCTGCTACAAATAAACCAGTAACGGAACCGCCTGTAAACGCCATGGTCAAAGCTTCTTTAAGTCCTTTTTTTGCCGCTTCAGCAGTTCGTACGTTGGCTCTTACCGAAATATGCATGCCTATAAAGCCGGCAAGCGCGGAAAGCACCGCGCCTATCAAAAAGGCAATCATGGTAGAAAGGGAAAAATCGCCGATATACATTAAAATCAAAACCGCGATGGCCACAAACGATACAGTTTTATACTGCCGCTTTAAATAAGCCATGGCGCCTTGTTGGATTGCTTTGGCAATTTCCACCATTTTGCCTTCCCCAGCCGGGGCTTTAAGCACTTTGTAAATTAAAAACACCCCGTACAAAAGCGCGACAGCGCTCGCGCCTAGGGCATAAATCAAATAGCTGTTTTCCATTTAGGTAAATTAGTTTAATTAATTATAACGTTTATTATTATAGAAGATTGTGGTAAGATTATCAATACACGGAGAAACTCCAAATTACAAGTACCAAATAATAAATAATAGCAAAGTTTTAAATTTCAATATCAAAACGGTTTAGTATTTATAATTTTGGAAATTGGAATTTGTTTGTGATTTGTCTTTTGGGATTTGTTATTTTTTATGCAAAAATTATCCACCCCTAGAAATTACGCGCTTATAGTTGGTATAATCCTTTTTGCCCTGGGCTTTTTTGGCTTTATTTTCCGAGGATATTTCAGGGCGCCGGACCATTATTTATTTTTAAGTCTGGTATTGGGTTTTTGGGGAATTCTTGTTGCGATTGCAAACAAAAAAAATCCGCCCGCATAAACGAGAGGGCGGATTTTTTTTGTTAGCTATTCGTTCGTAAAAGAAAGAGTGCTAACCAGCGTGTTGAAATCGTCAGCCAGGCTGACCGAAAGGCCTAAGTCGAAAGTATAGTAAAGCTCGCCGTGCTTAATGCCGTAAAGCATGTCGCTGACATTTTTGGCCACCACGCCGTCCACTCGCACCTGTTCCTGCGGCAGGCCTCCCATAGCCGCAAAGCCCACCGGGCTAATATAGATTTTAATATTGTAAAACCTTCTGCCGGGGTCAATTTCTATGAGGTCATAATTGTCATAAGCTTTTGCCTGTAAGACCTTCCAGTCCGGCTTGTATTTAAAGCTAAAATTATATTTTTCATTCGTATATTCAAGCCAGATTGACGTATCTACCAGTTCGGAAGCCTCAACTTTTCGAATGACTTCCTCATTTTGCTTTGTCTGACCTTCGTAGTTAATTGCTTGGTATTGGCCCAAGTTGTCTTTTTGGATGTTATTATAAAACCTTACGCTCAGGTAGGTGCCAATTATTGCAATTAGGAAAAGTATTACGAAGCTTTTAGTTTGGGGTGATGTTTTAGCCATGGCTTTTTTGTTTCAGTTGATTTATAGTTGATTTTATTATAGGGTTTTTAATAGGGTTTTGTCAATCTAACGGCCGATGCTAAACAATGCGTCAAAATTGACTTCGTTGCCGTTATTGCCTTTTCCCTCTCCCTTGACGGCCATCGGCTCTGAGGCTCAGGCTTGAAGAGGAGAGGGCCGGGGTGAGGGTAAGATTAGCCTATTTACCAACCTCAAACAATTTATCTAAACCGGCATTGTTTCCGCAGTAGTAAATATTTTTCGTCAGGTTCACGCAGTAGCCGGGGTTTTTGTTTATATATGAATATTTTGGCAAGAACCAATATAAAAACGCCACTGCCAAAATAATCAGCAAATAAAGTAGGTGTTTAAAGCTTTTGAACATTTTGTTTCCGAATGATTTTATACGATATTATTCTATCATATAATAAACAAACAACTCAACCGATCAAAGATCTCGAGCTTGTCGAGAGACGGTTGAGTTGTTTGTTGCTAGGATTTTCACCCCGCACCAATTGGCTGCCCGGGTAGGATTCGAACCTACGAATGCAGCGTCCAGAGCGCTGTGCCTTACCACTTGGCTACCGGGCAAAGAAATTGGTGCGGGGCGTGCCTAGGAATGACCCCGACATTTCGTCGGGGGTTGCCTTATCCGCCTTCGCGTAAAGCTTCGGCGGACAGGCCACTTGGCTACGCCCCAATCTAAAAAATCCAAATAACAAATATTAAATTGCAGACAAAAGCTAATCGTTAAATTCCAAAGTATTATACAATATTGGCTTAAAAAGATAAAGGTTTTAAGGTATAATTAATTTTGTATGCAGAAAGCTAAAAGAATTATCAAGTGGGCGGCTGCTGCCGTCATAATAGTTATAGCCGCGGATGCGGCGGCGGTTTTTTATTTTGCAAACACCCAATCTCAATTACATCAGGCCGATGCTATTATCATTATGGGAGCGGCAATCAATAGCCCGGCGATTTATAACAGGACACAAAAAGCTTTAGAGCTTTATGAAGAATCTCTGGCGCCGGTCTTGGTTTTGTCTGGGGGCAGAATATCGGAGGAAGATGTTACCGAGGCCACGTATATGCAAAGGGTGCTCCAGGCAAATACCGGCGACGTTCTAAATTTAATTTTAGAAGAAGAGTCAAACAGCACTTATGAAAATATCAGAAATTCCAAAAAAAAGTTGGGTGAGGCGGACAGCGTCATCATCATAACCGATAAATACCATGTTGCCAGAAGCGTAATGATGGCCAAATCTGCTGGCTTTAAAGAGGTAATGTGGGCGTCACCGGACACTAAATATTCAGCAAGTGAGTTGCAATACCACTATTTGCGCGAAATGGCCGCTATGATAAGTTATTTGCCAAAGTTTATAAAATAAATAATCCGAATGCCCCGAATTCCTGTCCAAATGTTCCGAATACGAAGCTTGACTCTTTATCAGGATATGATATAATATCAATAATTAAATATCCAAAGACAGTTGGCGGTCGGAAACGATCATAATCCGCGAAAGCGGGAAGCCCACCGAGGACCCCGGTACCAATCCCGACAAGTCGGGATGCTACGGGGCAAGACATCAATTTTTTTATTATTTTTTGATGCTCGGTGATAAGCCGAGTTTTATTGTTTTCAATCAAGGATGTTTAACATCAACAAAGGTCGATGATAATACCTTCATACGCGACTGTATGAAGGTGGAAGAAAAATATGCCAAAAAGTAAATCACAAAAAGAGCAGGATTTAAAAGAGCTTAGTGAGAAGCTTAAAAAAGCCAAAGCAGTGGTGCTTTCTGATTATCGCGGAACATCGGTTAAGGATATGGATAAGCTAAGAGGGACTTTGCGCAAGGAAAATGTTTTTGTTAAAGTCTACAAAATGACCCTGCTTAGGAAGGCTTTGAAGGAAGCCGGCATAGAGGGCGAGCTTAAAGATTACAAAGTGCCCGTGATTTTGTCTCTTTCCGAAGAAGACGAAACAACCCCTGCCAGAAACGTAAAAAGCGTTTCTAAAGAGATTGAGTCCATTAAGATTCTAGACGGCATCTTAGGCGGCAAAATCGTTGCCAAAGAAATGGTGCTGGCCTTGGCGGATTTGCCTTCCAAAGATCAGCTAAGGGCTCAGGTTGTGGCAACTATTAACGCCCCGGTTTCGGGTTTTGTGAACGTATTGGCCGGTAATTTGAGGGGATTTATTAATGCGCTGAATGCAATGGCAGCTAAGAACTAATAATTTATAATTAATAACTATCAAATATATGTCAGAAGAAAAAAAAGAAGTTGTTGTTCCCGAAAAGTTCAAGGCTTTGGTGGAACAAATTGAAAAACTTTCCGTGATTGAGCTTTCCGAACTTGTGAAAGTTTTGGAAGATAAATTTGGTGTTTCCGCCGCCGCCCCCGCCATGATGATGGCTGGTCCGGTCGCAGGCGCGGGTGCCGTCGCCGTAGAAGAGAAGAGCGAATTTACGGTTGAACTCACCGACGCGGGCGCGAACAAGATTAACGTAATTAAGGCCGTCCGTGAAATTACGGGTGTAGGTCTTAAAGAAGCCAAAGACCTGGTAGACGGCGCTCCGAAGACAGTTAAGGAAAACGTGGCCAAAGCGGAAGCCGAGACGATGAAGAAGAAGCTGGAAGAAGCGGGCGCGAAAGTTACACTAAAATAATGCTAAATGCCTAGTGCTAAGTAAAAACCCGCCCCGTTGAACTGGGCGGGTTTTAAGCGTTTGAGTTATTTCTGAAACGCCGATTTGACTGATTGGGAAAACCAGAGGTAGCCTAGAATTACTGCCTGAATAATTAGGCTAAATGTTCCGCCGTCGCCCCTGAAGATTGACGATAGGGCACTTAGAACGCCGAGAGCCGCAAAAACTATGGCCACGATTCTTGCCCAGTGTTTTCCTTGCCAGAGGCCTCTGCCGATGAAGAAAGAAAGTAGACCCAAAGCCAGCACTAAAGCAGCAACCAGGCTTGTTGCCAAAGAGCCGAAAAAGCCGACTATGGGAAGGCTGCTGGTAAGACCCCCGGCCAAAAATCCTGCCCCGATAAAAAGCATTATCCCCCCAAATATCTCGAAAATTGACACCAGGTAATAGAACACCGCTATTATTTTTACGCCTAAGGGGATTGTTTTTAGAGTAGTTTCGGACGGGACTGAAGGAATTGATGAGTCCATAAGTTTATTTTTTGTTGATGATTACAGAAACTGACCTTTTGTGTTAATCTTTATTATAACATAGGCAGATGCAAAATTTTTGGGGAAAACTAAAAAAACCCATATTTGCCTTGGCGCCGATGGAAGACGTTACGGATTGCGCGTTTAGGGAGATTTTTGCGCGCTATGGAAAGCCCGCCTTGGCTTCGCCTCGGCGAGACGGGCCGGACGTGATGTTCACGGAATTTGTTAATGTTGACGGTTTGTGCCACGAAGAAGGGCGGAAAAAATTTGAGATTGATTTAAAATATACGGAAAACCAAAGGCCAATTGTAGCGCAGCTTTGGGGCAGGGATCCTGAAAAATTCCGTCAGGCGGCGGAAATTATCGCCGGGATGAAATTTGACGGCATAGATATTAATATGGGCTGTCCTAAGGATAGGGAGGTAAAATTGAAAACCTGCGCGGCATTAATTAAAGAGCCGCAGCTGGCGCAGTACATCATCAAACGCACAAGAGAAGGTGCCGGTGGCCTGCCGGTTTCCGTAAAAACAAGAATCGGCTATAACGGGAATGAGATTTCCGAGTGGCTGCCTAAGCTTTTAGAAGTGCAGCCCGCTGTTGTTTCCATTCACGCCAGAAGCAAAAAGGACAAATCTAAGGTACCGGCGAGATGGGAGATTATCAAAGAAGCGGTTCAAATAAGAAATCAATTACAATCGAAAACTTTGATTATCGGCAACGGTGATATTAAATCAAGACAAGAAGGTCTGCAAAGAATTGAACAAACCGGTTGTGACGGGGTAATAATAGGAAGGGGAGCCTTTGGCAACCCTTGGATATTTAGAAAAGATAACTGTCAACCATCGTCAAAACAAAAGCTCCAGGCAATGCTGGAGCACGCGAAATTATTCAATCAAGTGTTTGGGACCGCTAAGCCGTTTGTGGAAATGAGGAAATTTTTTAAAGCTTATGCTTCGGGTTTTGAGGGGGCGCACGAACTAAGAGCTAAATTGATGCAGGCCGAGGATTATCCGGAAACAGAAAAATTAGTTAAGAATTTTTTACGGCATCATAACCTTGAGTAAGGCTGTGTCGTTTAGTATGTAGATAGTTCTGTTGGCCTCGTCCACGTAAAAATCCTTTAAGTCGGTAAACTCAGGGCTGGTAAGAGTTTGCACAACGTCGCCTGACGCGCTTAAAATTACGATGCGGTTGTTTCCGGCATCCATCACATACAAATATTCAAAGTCAGACTCCGTGTAGATTTTTCCTTTCCCGGAAAGGGGAGTGATAAGCGTAGGTTCTTTGAATTCCGCTAATCTACCGGCGTAATATTTGGTAATTCCGGAGCTTTCCGAAAGCACAAAAATGTTTCCGTCTATGGCGATATCCTGGGCAGTTTTGAGGTCCTGGGCCTGCGAGACGGCGGCTATTACCGGTTTTGCCAGCTGGTTGCCTACCACCAGAAAGCTTATAATTTGTCCGGTTTGCTTATTTACCGCGTAAACGCGGCTGTTTGGAGCGTATTTAGCCAGGCCGACAAACTCGTTTTCTCCCGGTACGTTTTGATAAAACTTGGGTCCCGTGGTGCCTTCTTCTTGTTGCCAAACCATAAGTCCCTGTCCGTTGAAAATCACCGAAGTATTACTGCCCAAACTTACCTGCGCTTTGATTTCTTCATCTACTTTAAGTTCCCCGTCTTTCAGCTGGCCGGTTTCAATGTTGTAACTTAAAATTTGTCCGTTTATTTGGGTTGCAATTTGGTTAGGCAGAATTATCAGGTTTTGGCTTTGTCCTAAGCTGGAAATGCTTTGTGTTTGGACTGTAACCGTCTTTTCGAGTTTTTGTTTAATTTCTTCGAATTTTTCTAAAGTTGTTTTATAGTTTTTTAAAAGTTGTCCGCTCAACTTTTCGGTTTGGGAAGGAATCGTGTTTTGGGCTTCCGCTAAGAAGTTTTTTGCGGAGAGTTCGTCTTTGTATAAAAGCGAGCTTTCCGCGTCGGAAATCTTTTCCTGCGCCTGCTCTAGTCTAGACGAAAATTCATCTTGGGTTCTTTTATTGTTCCTTAAATTTATGGAGACTATAAGGTTTATAATCAAAGCCAGCAGAAGAAGTCCTGCGGAGAAAAAGAAAAATTTTTTTTGCGGGGAGAAAGTTTTGAAATTTTGCAGGTCCAGCCTCTGTTTGCCGCTTACGAAGCCTTGTTTTATTGCACTCATTGCTTTGCGGCTCCTGCCAAATAGATTTTTTACGCTTGAGTAAATTTTTTTAAACCGGCCTGCTAGGGTGGGCTTTGTTATGTCTAATGCAGCCGGCCTGCTCTTGTCCAAAGCAAAGGCGCTTTTAACGAATGCGCCAATTTTTTTCAGTAAGCCCTCTTTGCTCTCTTTTTGCGCTTCTACCAAAAAGTTTTCTAAATCTACTCTGTCTTCAGAGGCTTCTCCTAAGGGTACTTGCAAATTTAATAAAGCGCCAAAAGCTGTTTCGGGCCCCGCGTTTTGTTTTAAGATTTCAATTATACTTTGGGCGGCCGTTAAAAATTCCGAAGATTCAAGCAGCTGTTTGAGCCTGTCTATGGAAAGGTAGTTAAACAGTTGGGGGGTGGAGAGAATAATAATGTCGCCCAGCCTGATTTTACCGGTGGCATAGTTTTCAAAGGTTTTTAAGGGATGCGCTTTCTCCGAGGAACAGGATATGTCCGTGAATTCCGAATTTCTAACTAAATACGCCGTAATTTTTCCCGTGGTGGAAATGGTTAAAGTGCTTTGATTTTTAACAGCCACTATGGCGCTTAATTTATCTATCCAGTGGGTTTGTCCTAAAGATGCCAGCTTGCCGAGTTCTTCGTTAATTTCCGCGATGGCATTTTCAAAACTGTCCGGAGCAAGCGGGCGTTTGTAAATTCTTTTCAGGCTGCCTGCAACGGCAAGACATATTTTTTCGCATAAGTCTACGGCCGCCGGGCTTAAAAGTTCCAGTTCGGCCACCACGTAAAGTTCGGCATTGCTTGCCGAAGCTTTTTCAGCCATAGTAAAAACGTATGTATTGGTGCGTTTTAGGTTGCCTAATTGGATTTTGGCTATTTGGCTTTCTAACTCTATCATAGTCCGGAATTTTTAATTTCCGCATTCCCGGTAATTTAATATATTATACAATATTTTTTTTAAAGCTCAAAGTTATGCTATAATTTTTTTAGGGTTAATTTTTTGATCTGAGCTTAAGGGTTTCCCTTAAGCGAAGATACATTAGGAAAGGGGAAGCAGTGAGCGAAGCGAACGGATTGGAAGGGGAAAACCCTTATTGTTTCGCTGGGTTTTCCCCTTCCAAATAAGTGATGATAGATGACATAATTGAATCTAAGGTGAGTTCTTTAGTTTTAGGATTTTTTTTGGCAGCGCCAAAAAGGGCTTTTTCAATTTTTGAAGTGGCCAAAAGACTTAAGCTGGCGCATTTAAAAGCAAGCCATGCTTTGAATAAGCTGGTCTCAAGGAATATCCTCAAAGCTTTTGCCAAGCGCGGAAAAAAGTATTACATCATTAATCTTAGGTATCATTTGTATCCCCAGTTGGAAGAGTCGTTTAAGAAGAATAAGGTTAAATACAAAGACGAATTATTTGAAGCCGTAAAAAATTTAGGGAAAGTAAAAGCAGCCTTCTTGTCCGGGATTTTTACCGGCTATTCCGGTTTACCCGTAGATGTTTTAATAGTCGGCAGGGTTAACTTAAAGAAGCTGGACACATTTTTAAAATCTGCAAAGAAACTTATGGGACAGGAAATAAATTACAGCGTGATGACGGCTCAGGAATTCCAGCAGAGAAGAAATACTTTTGACAAGTTCATCAAAGACATTTTCGATTACCGGCATTTGGTTGTGGTTGATAGACTTTCTAAAAGATCCAAGGGCGGAATCAACAAAGCAGTTTAAAAGTGATATAATATAACCATGCAGGAGATTCAAAATTTATATCTGGAGTTTTTAAATAATTTTCCCACGGAACTGCAGCCGATTATTTCCATAGGACTGGCAGTTTTGATTATTTATTCTATCTTTAAAGTCGTAAAAAAAGATTTTATTTTTATAGTGGTGCTGATTGTGCTTTTGCCCGGTTCGATTCCCATCCTTAAGTCTATTTGGGAGGGGATAGTGAATTTCGTAAAGTTCTTACTCGATATCGGATAAATTGTTTTTCTAAACTCTTTAATACTGCAAAGTTTTCAAATTTCTAATATCCCCGCCCGCCTGTCCGCTATGACTTCGTCAAGGCGAAGGCGGGCGGGCCAAAGTCTGTTAACGATTATCCAGATAAACTCTGGATTTTCCTAAAACAATCAACGTCTATCTGCTCAAAATAACAGGCATGTGGCGGGCAGGTAATTTCTAATTCCTAAAGGCACTTCTATGGAAGTGTTTTTTGTTATTAGTTATCCGTTATTGATTATTAGTTAGTCTGTCTGTGGATAACTTTAAGATGTACAGAAATTTGCTTTTAAATAAGGAGGGTTGACAATAGGTGAACGAACGTTTACAATCTAAATATCTCAAATAAATAAATATCTAAAGACATGAGTGAAATTACAAAAAGGCAGAAAGAATTACTGGAATTTATCGTCCAGCAGGTTCGTGATTATAATTTGCCGCCTAGTGTTTCGGAAATGGCAAAATTTCTTAAGGTAAAATCAAAGAACGCCGTAGCAAAACTTTTAAGGGCTTTAAAAGACGGAAAATACATTAAAACTAGCGGTAAGGCGCGCGGCATTGAAGTTTTAAACAGTTTGGGGGAAAGTTTGGAAAAGGGATTCATTCGGGCGCCGATTTTGGGAAGTATTCAGGCAGGTGTTCCGCATTTGGCGGAACAGAATATAGAAGATTGGGTTAATTTGCCGCAAACCTTAATCCGCGGGCGCAAAGACGTGTTTTTGCTTAAAGTCCGCGGGGACAGTATGGTGGATGCGGGAATTTTTGAAGACGATTTGGTAATTGTTAGGCCGACCAAAGAGCCAAGAAATAATGATATTGTAGTAGCGCTTTTGCACGACGAGGCAACGGTAAAAAGGTTTATTCAAATAAAAAACCGCGTTTACTTAAAAGCGGAAAACCTCCACTATAAAAATATTTACCCTAAAGAAGAATGGACAGTGCAGGGGAAAGTAGTGGGAGTAATAAGGAGTTTGGAATAAAAACCGCCTCCCGGAAGCCGATTTTTTCCGGGAGGCCATGCGGTGGCCGTCGCCTTCTCGTCTTGGAGGAGATACAATGCTGAATCATTGAGGCGATCGGTAAAAATCCTCCGTTGAGGACAGAAGTTTTATAGCAAATATTTCAAAAAAAAACAAGTAGAAGATTATGAGTGAAATGCAAAAAGTAAAACAGAATATTTTGTCACAATTACAAGGTCTTTGTGCACATTGCGCTTGTGGTAATCAAAAACCGCACAGCTGTCCGGTGCGGGAGATTTCGGCAAGGATTGAATCGCTTTGCGGTGTCTCTCTTATTGTAAATAGTGAATTTAAGGGCGTGTTCTGGAAATAAAAAAAGAACCCCAGAACCAAAATAGGAAGCTCACAGCGACAAGCGGGCGCTGTGCCGGGCTCTGGGGGTCCATCATCCAATTCATTAGAATGACGGAGAAGGAACTTTTGGAAGGGACCGGCCGGAGGAGCGAACCGATCCCTACCATCCGGCGTGAGGGTAGTTTGGTCCAAAAGTTCGGACCGGACCCACACTGCCGAAACTCAAAATTCCGGCCCGCGGGGATGCGGAATTACGCCAGCTTGCCTGCCTGACCCCTGTTAGACAGACAAAACTGGCACTACCTTAAGGGACCGCCTCCCCGCGGGTTTCTTCCGACGCGTGCTTGCGGTTCCTCGCCGAGGGGCGAGGGAAGACACGACGAACGGAAATCGAAAAATCTATCCTCCTTGGGAGGAGGGTCGGTTTGTGCACCACCTTAAGTGGCGTCCGATTTTGGAGTTGCCCCCGCGTGGTGGCAATTACCAAAAGTCTTCCCAACCGACCCTCAGAGAGCGGCGGAGAACCGCTCGGTAGGATTTATATTTTATCATATTTTTGTGGAATTTTCAATAAAAAATATACCTATATTTATAGGTATATTTTTTGGTAGCCCATAGGAGAATCGAACTCCTGTTTGGTGGATGAGAACCACCTGTCCTAGCCACTAGACGAATGGGCCATTAGTCTAATTTGTCATATAAGTCTTACTTATTTTATCAAATTATTTTGGTTTTTTCAATGGTTTATGGCATAATGTAATTAAATCCGAAATTCGAATATCGAAATCCGAAACAAAATGCAAAAAAGGGTTTTAAAATTCCCCGAAGGCTTTCTATGGGGGGCGGCAACGGCCGCGCATCAAATTGAAGGCAATAACATCAATAGCGATTGGTGGGCGTGGGAGAACAGCATAAAGCGCCATAACCAACTCATCGCGCAGGGCAAAGAACCTAAAGAATTTGCAAGCGGACTGGCCTGCGATTCTTACAATCGCTACGATGAAGATTTTGCTTTGGCCCAGCACTTAAACCACAACGCCCATAGGCTCTCTATAGAATGGGCGAGGATTGAACCAAGAGAGAATTATTTTGACGAAAAAGAGCTGGACCATTATGAAAAAGTCCTGCAATCCGCCAAGTTCCACGGGCTTACGACTTTTGTCACCCTACATCATTACACTAATCCTTTATGGTTTGCCAAAAAAGGCGGGTTTGTCAAAAAACAAAACATCAGTTATTTTTACCGGTTTGCCTGCAGAGCGGTTCTTAGGCTTTCCGAATACGTTGATTTTTGGCTGACTTTTAACGAACCTGAAGTTTATTCCAATTTGGGTTTCCTGCGGGGTAGGTATCCTCCGCAAATAAAAAGCATTCGCGCAACCTTCAGCGTGCTGAAGAATATTATTAAGGCGCATAATTTAGTGTGTGAGTTTATCCACCGCCAAACCCGTCAGTCCGTAAGCATGGCTTATCATCTTTCCGATTTGCAACCCACAGGTAGGCTTTCGCATTTAACTAGTGGGCTGGCGCATTATATTGCAAACGAATATACCCTGCGTCGCACCATTGAGTCTTGTGATTTTATCGGAGTAAATTATTATTTTCACCACCACGTGGGTTTTTTTGGCAAGCGTCGGCACAGCTACAGCAGTCATGAAATTACCGATGTTGGCTGGGGGATTCATCCCGAAGGCCTGGAAAGAGTGTTGCTCAATTTGCGCCGCTATCATAAGCCGATTTATGTTATGGAAAGCGGCATAGCCGACGCTAAGGACACAAAACGGGAAAAATTCATTAAAGATCATTTATACTATCTGCATCGGGCAGTTCAGCAGGAGGCGGATGTGCGCAGCTATTTGTACTGGTCTTTAATTGATAATTTTGAATGGGATCAGGGGTTTGCTCCTAGATTCGGCTTAATAGAGATTGATCGTCAAGATTTGTTGCGGCGGCGTGTGCGTTATTCGGCTATAAAATACGCGGAAATCTGTAAAAATAATTATATGGAGTACTAAGTTATGTGGGTATTTTTGGCAGTAGGCGCTTATTTGCTTTTGGCCACCAATGGCGTTGCCGACAAATTCCTGCTTACCAAATCGGTAAAGCATCCAATAGCTTACGCTTTTTACGTAGGGATCACAGGCCCTTTGACGTTTTTGCTTTCTTTGTTGGGTTTTGTAGGCACGTGGCTCCATTGGAGTTTTTTACAAACTGAATTCAGCTTTCAGCTGCTCTCTGTCGGCAACACGGCCGTGGCAATTTTAGGCGGGGTATGTTTCCCCTTAGCTTTGTATTTTTTATACAGAGCAACGCAGCAGACCAGCGTTTCGCGTATATTGCCCATTCAGGGCGGCTTGGTGCCGATTTTTACCCTGCTTTTGGCTTACGCAATTTTAGGCGAACGGCTAAGCCAAACGCAGCTTATGGCTTTTTTGTTTTTAGTTATTGGCGCTGTTCTAATTGCGTTTAAAAAAAAGGGCGGGCACTGGCACGCTCTGGCTTTTGGGAACGCGGTTATTGCTTCGCTGTTGTTTGCTGTTTCTTTGACACTGCAAAAATACGTATTTTTACATGTAAATTTTGCTTCCGGATTAATTTGGACCCGTTTAGGGTTTTTTGCGGCCTCGGTGAGCTTTTTAATTCCCTCGCAGTCGCGGCACTATATTTTTAACGCGCCAAAAGAAGTTTCTTCCGGAAGCAAGGCGGTTTATTTGGCAGCCAGAATTTCTGGAGGAGCTGCCGGCTTTTTGCAGAACTACGCCATTAAACTCGGCAGCGTTACGCTTGTTAACGCTCTGCAGGGCACGCAATATATGTTTTTGCTTGCGCTTACCAGCCTGCTTTCCATAAAATTCCCG
This sequence comes from uncultured Candidatus Saccharibacteria bacterium, assembly GCA_964561655.1. GTDB lineage: Bacteria > Patescibacteriota > Doudnabacteria > UBA920 > UBA920 > CAZLQG01. The sequence goes on from CAZLQG010000001.1 coordinate 22,775, forward strand.
AAGATTCTAAAAGAAAAAATTAACACCCGTACCATGGTGCAAAAAGTTTCCGCCGTGGTACTAATAAGTACCGGACTGCTTTTATTGGCTTTATAAAAAGATGATAAAGACCGTGGGGAAAATTATTTTAGGGCTCTTAATTGCCGTTATTGCGGCGTGTATTTACTTTTACGCGCGTTTTACTCCGGCAGAAAAATCGGTCTGGGGAGCAAGCTTTTCCCTTCCGCACGCGGAATACCTTGGCCTTGATTACAAACAGGTCTTTAACGACATTTTGTACGACCTCAAAGTAAAAAATTTGCGGCTCATGGCTTACTGGGAAACCATTGAGCCTAGGCAGGG
>CAZLQG010000001.1:23216-41184 GCA_964561655.1 uncultured Candidatus Saccharibacteria bacterium
TGGTACCGAGTCCAGGCCGGCATGGCGGAAAGTTTGACCAAAGTCAGGAGCGTGATTGGCGTGGAATTGCAGGCAGAACCGTGGTTTGAAAAAGATGTCTATGAAACCCCAATTGAAAGGCAGCTTGAGTTTATAAATGTGGATATTTTGAAGGATAATATAAAATATGCAAGCAAGGTAGGTTTCGGAGAAAATTATCTTTGGGGCGCGGAATGGTGGTATTATATGAAAGAGCAGGGGCATCCGGAAATTTGGGAAACAGTAAAATCTTTATTTAATTAAAAATATGGCAAAACAGGTTGTCGGCTTGGATATAGGAGGCACAAAAATCAGCGGGGTAGCTTTTGACGGTAAAAAAGTTGTTTCTGAAATTAAATTGCTCACCCCCGGAAAATTGGGAGAATTTAAAATTGTGCTTAAAGAGATGATTTTATATTTGGTGCAGAAGGAAAAACACGCCGCAATTGGCGTTGCCGTAGCCGGGGTGGTAAACAGAAAAAAAGGCTCAGTAATTTATTCCCCGAATCTGCAGATGGTTAACGGTTTTAATTTTGTGAAGTTTTTTAAAACTTTGGGATTTAGCCGGGTCAAAGTAGAAAACGACGCCAACTGTTTTGCGTTGGCGGAGAGCCGTGTCGGACAGGGGAAAAAATTTGGAAGTTCAGCGGGAATCACTTTAGGCACCGGGTTGGGCGGAGGCATTATTATTAACTGTAACTTGTACCTTGGCGCTCATGGCAGTGCGGGAGAGCCTGGGCATATGCTGGCTGACGAAAAATTGACTTACGAAAAGCGCTTTCAAATGTTTAAAAGTAAGGATGACTGGAAGAGGGTAGGGAAATTATTAGGTAGGTTGACGGCTGATATTTTGAACCTTTTGGATTTGGAAGCAATTATTTTAGGCGGGAGCGTCGGGAAAAAATTTGGCAAGCACGTTATTCCTGTAGCATTAGCAGAAACAAAAAAGCATTTATTAAATAAAAATCTGTCACCAAAAATTTATATTTCAAAACTAAAACACGCCGGGGCCATAGGAGCGGCGCTTTTATGGGAGAATAAATGAAAAAGATAATTTTAATGTTTTTGTCTTTTTTACTGCTTGCCGCGGGCTGCCAGATTGTTGAACTAAAAAAAGAAGTCCCTTCTTCGCCGAAAGAATCTTATATGCAGCTTCCTAAATAAACCCTAGGCCAAAGGCCTAGGGTTTATTTTAAGTGTGGTGAAAAATTTTTTATTATTCTTCTTTTTCTGTTTGCGGGCTTGAAAGATGGTTTTCATTTGAATCCTGGGAGACCTCTTGGTATTGCGGTTCTTCTTGGAAATGCGGTGTTTCGGGCAGTTTTACCTGCGCAACCAATTCTTCAAAACTCGGTAAGTCCTTTATTGAATTTAATCCTAGATGCATAAGGAATTCCGTGGTGGTTTGGTATAAAAAGCTTCTATGGTCAGAAGGGTTGAGAGTCTTTTCAATCAGCCCCCGCATCAGTAAAATTCTCAGGCTATACTGCGAATTTACGCCTCTTATAGCTTCAATTTCCGCCTTGGAAATCGGCTGGCGGTAGGCGACAATGGCTAAAACTTCCACGGAGGCGTCGGTAAGCTTTTCTCTCAGCTCCGCGTTTAGGAAATTTTTTACGACCGTGGAATTTTCGCTGCTACTGGCCAACTGGTATTCGCCGTTGTTTTCCAGTAAGACAATCCCGGAATTTTTCTTTTCCTCTGCTAATTTATCAAGCGCGGTTTTAATTAAGCCTGGGTCTTGGTTCAAAATTCCGACAAAATCCTTTAATTTCAAAGGCTTGTGTGCAACAAATAAAATGCTTTCAATTTGGCTTTTTAACTTCCCGGGCTCCATATGATGTAAATTCCTATTAAGATTAATACTAAAGCATAAAGTAAAATTGTGGGCTTTCTGCCAAGAATTGTTTTTCCTATCTTCTCGGCAGAAGGCGGTTTTACCCAACCGTTTTTTACTAAGTATCCCAAACTTGCGTTATAAATTTTATCTATAGCCAGCGAGCCGTAAGCAAGTCCTAGGAGTATAAACAGACTTCCAATTAAGTTTCGGTTCATTGCGGGTTTTCCTCGTGATTTTTTTTGATAATTACATCGGCAAATAAGTTTTCCTGCTGGGCGACAAAGATTTTTTGTTTTATAAGTTCTAATAACGCGAGGAAGGTTATAATAATTTCCGATTTGTTTTTTGCGGTTTTAAGAAGCTCGGAAAGCTTGGTTTCCACTTGTTTGCCCAAAAGCGTCTGTAAATGGTCAATTTTTTCCTGAATAGAAATTGCTTCTTTAACTTTGGCCTTGGGCAGGTTGTCAAGCTCTTTAAGGCCTTTGATTATGTTTAAAATTGCGTTATGTAAGGTTTTGGCATTAAGTTCGGGATCGGGGTAGAAATTTATTTTTTGCTCAAATGTTAAGCTTTTAACAAAACTTTGCTTTCTGCGGTTGTCCAACCGTTTTAAAAACTTAGCTACTTCCTTGAACTGTTTGTACAGAATTAATTTGGCTTCCAAGTCTATAACATCTTCCTCTTCTTCGTCTTCCAGTTCTAAAGTTGGAAGAATGGCTTTAGATTTAATGACCAAGAGTTTGGCGGCAATGGTTAAATAGTCGGCAATCACCGTGGGGTCAATTTTTTCCAATTGCCTGATGTATTGCAAAAATTGCTCGGTCACTTCCGCCAAGGCAATTTGGGTTATGTCCAGCTTGCGTTCTTCTATCAGCGATAGCAGCAAGTCAAGCGGCCCTTCAAAATTTTTAGTTTTTGTTTGGAGCATTTTATACACCCCCTCCTGGTTTGAGAGGAGGATTTACCTTTTTGATTTCGAGAAAAGGCCCTTTATTGGGTTTACGAGCTTTTCAAAGTCTTTGGTGCTGATTTCCACACTGTGGGTAAAACTGCCCGCGGAAGCCACCATTTTTTTGGCTTTGGCAATATTTTTATCCAGTAGCGTCTGGACTTTAAAAAGTTGCCCGAATGGATGCAGCAGCCCCACTTTAGTTTTTAAATATTTTTCTATATCTTTTTCTTTTGCGAGTGAAACTTTCTTTGCCTTAAGCGCTTTTTTGATGCCATTTAGGTCTACGTATTTTCCCGCTGGGAGCACTATCAGCGCCCAGGAATAACCCGCCTTGCCTCCAGCAACGCGAGGCAGGTCTACTTTAATCAAAACCACCTTGGCAATTTCGCCAAGCCTTTTTTTGGTGGTCGCGCCTACATCGTGCGCCGTGTAAACTAATTTGTGTTCAATTAAATTATATTTAACCTTTGCGCCATCAAGCAGTTTGGTAATTTGATTTTTTAGCTGTTTGATTGGCTTTTGAACTTTTTTCTTTGGCATAATAGAAAATTAAAAATTAAAATTGAAAAATTACAATTCAAAATTCAAAATTATTCTTTTTCCAATTTTTCTACTTTGCTTTTAAATTCACCAAATTCTGTAAGGTGCGTGCCGTCTTTTATATGCATAGCTACGAAAGATACTTGCCTTAGTAAGTCTAAAATTGTTTTTATTTTAGGATTTGGAGGTCGCAATCGACCGTGAAGAGCCTCTAATCGATCTTCTAGAGTTTCTAATACCTGGAGTTTTTCTTCTGCTTCTGAGTTTGAGACATACTCTGGATTGTAATACCTACTCATAGATTTGAAGTTAATTATTTTTTCTTTGGTAAGTCTAACTTTATATGCAGTTCTTTAAGTTGTTTTTCGTCTACATCACTAGGAGCGTTCATCATTACATCCTCTGCGCTGCCGTTTTTGGGGAAGGCGATTACTTCGCGGATGTTCGGTTCATTTTCCAAAAGCATCAATAATCTATCAATCCCTGGTGCAAAGCCGCCGTGAGGCGGCGCGCCGTATTCAAAGGCGCGTATCATGGCACCAAATTTCTTATCTACTTGTTCTTTGTTATAGCCTACAATTTCAAAAGCTTTATACATAATGTCCGGCCGGTTGTTACGAATAGCGCCGGAAGAAAGCTCTAGGCCGTTGGCAATAATATCATACTGATAAGACTGGATTTTAAGCGGATCTTTTTCCTTAAAAGCGTCCATGCCGCCTTTGGGCATGGAGAAGGGGTTATGGCCAAAGTCTAGCTTTTTTTCCTGCTCATTGTACTCATACATAGGAAAGTCCACAATCCAAGCCCAGGCCATTACATTTGGATCTTTTAACCCGAACATGGTGCCTAGGTGGTCGCGGAGTTTGCCTAAAACTTTGTTTACGAGTTTTAATTCGTCCGCGCCAAAGAAAATTATGTCGCCCGGTTTGGCTTTGATTTTGGAAATGATATTTTGCTTTTCCTCGTCCGATAAAAATTTAAGGATAGGGGATTTCATTTCATCATTAGCTAAAACAATATAAGCCAGACCGCCGGCGCCTTCTTTTTTAACTATTTCAGTTAACTCATCAATCTGGCTTCTGGAAAGTTTACCGCCACTTGGGCAGCAAATGGCTTTTACTACGCCGCCGTTTTTGATGGCGTTGCCGAACACGCTAAATTTTGTATTGCGCAAACCTTCGGTCAAATCTGTCATTTGCATATCAAATCTTAAATCTGGTCTGTCTATTCCGTATAGGTTCATTGCATCTTCATAAGAAATTTTTGGAAAAGGTTTTTCTTTGACTTTTTTGCCGGCAAATTCTTCAGTGAGCTTAATGAACAGCGGTTCCATAACCGTAAAAACATCGTTTGGTTCCTGGGCAAAACCAATCTCTAAATCAAGCTGATAAAATTCTCCCGGGCTTCTGTCCGCGCGTGGGTCTTCGTCCCTAAAGCACGGGGCAATTTGGTAATACTTGGGCAGGCCGCCTACCATCAATAATTGCTTGAATTGCTGTGGCGCTTGGGGAAGCGCGTAGAATTTTCCCGGGTGCAGGCGCGAAGGAACCAAAAAATCCCTCGCTCCTTCCGGAGAGGAAGATGTCAATATCGGAGTAGTAACTTCTATAAAGCCGCTATTGTCCATAAATTCCCGAATCATCTTGATCATTTTGTGCCTTTTGATAAGCATCTCCTGCATTTTTTTTCTGCGGATGTCTAAAAAGCGATACTTAAGGCGAATTTCTTCGTTGATTTTGGAAGCTTCTACTTCCTCTTCTTCTTTAGTCGGATGATGCGCAACGGGAAAGGGCAGAGGTTTGCTCATATTTAAAATAATGATTTTTTCTGCCGTGATTTCTATTTCCCCAGTTTTTAGATTTGGATTAATTAGGTTTTTTTCTCTTTTGATGACCTTGCCTTCTGCTTCAATGACAAATTCATCACGGCATTTGTCGGCCGCCGTGAATGCTTCTTTGTTTTCGGGATGGATTGCGAGTTGTACCAGTCCGGTGTGGTCGCGCAGGTCAATAAAAATCACGCCGCCATGGTCGCGCCGTGAATTAACCCAACCGGCCACCGTAACGCTGGAACCGGTTTTTTGAGGTGTTTCTAAAGCAAGTGTTCTTTTTTGCATAAGTTTCCTAGCCGTCTTTTTAGAAATATTCTTCGAGCTTGTCAAGAAGATATTCTTTGTTGGTTCTCGACTCCTCCGCCTCTGGCGGATCCGCTTGAACAATATCATATTTCCCGTAAACAGCGGGCACGGCGAATTAATTATTTATTATTATACAAAATTTGAGGTTCTTTGCCAAATAATCGGATATTTAATATAATGTTTAGGTAATTTAAGTATCTGGAAACAAAACATGACTTTAAAGAAAATTGTTTTAGACTTGGAGACGCAGAAAAGCTTTCAAGAGGTCGGGGGTAGGGGAAGGAATCATCTTTTGAAGATATCAGTCGTGGGGATTTATGATTATTCCACCAATAAGTATCAGATTTTTCGTGAGCACGAAATTGCTAAACTTTCTTCCATCCTCCAAACTTGCGATCAAATAATCGGGTTTAACATAAAAGACTTTGATTTTGAGGTTTTAAGGCCGTATTTAAATTTTGATATTCATAAGGTTCCATATTTGGATTTATTAGAAGAAATAGAGAAAATTTTAGGGCATCGGATTAAGCTTGAGGACGTGGCGCAGGCGACATTGGGCTCGGGCAAGTCAGGCGACGGCCGCGCGGCGATTCAGTATTTTAAAAACGGGCGATGGAGTGATTTGGAAAAATACTGTTTGGACGATGTCAAAGTAACCAAACAAATTTATGATTATGCTTTGGCTAATCGCAAACTTTTGTATCGCGACTTTTTCAAAATTAAGGAGATTCTGCTAAAAATATCCGAGCCACAGCAAAGAGTGGGGGTTAAGCATCAGGCGGCTTTGTTTTAAAATTAACCTAATTAACCTAAACAAGCACCAATTAGGCATTGGGTATTGTTTAGAATAATTAGAGCAATTAGGTCAATCAGAAATTGGTCAAGTATAAAATCCCAATTGTATTTTTACTTATTGGCCTAGTTTATTTCCTAAGCCAGGTTTTTTTTGGTAACTGGATTTTGCCTCAAGGATTTTTTCTTGGGCCAATTGAAGTGCGTTATTACGGAATAATTATTGCGCTTGCGGTCGCTGTCGGTTATTATTACGCGGTAAAAACATCAACAAAATATCAAATTTCTCCAAAGCAGGCGGAGGATTTGTTGTTTTGGGTAATTATTGGCGGATTTATTGGCGCTAGAATTTATCATGTTTTTTCTAGTTTTAATTTCTATCTTCAGAATCCTTTGAGCGTTTTTCAAGTATGGAACGGCGGTCTTTCCATTTACGGCGCGGTTCTAGCAGGCCTGTTGTCATTAATTGTTTATAAGAAACTTTATAACTTTCAACTTTCAACTTTTAACTTATTAGATTGGTTGACTCCAAGCATCATCTTAGGTCAAATCATTGGCAGGTTCGGCAACTTGTTTAATTATGAGGCTTTTGGGTATCCTACAAATTTGGTTTGGAAGATGTTTGTACCTATAGAATTTAGGCCGGTAGGCTTTTTGGGTTTTAGCTTTTTCCATCCTTGGTTTTTATATGAGGTTTTTGGTTTGATTATCATTTTTTTGTTACTCAAGATCATTATTCAGAAAAGGTTGGGGAACATCAATGGCAGTCTGTTCTTAACCTATTTTTTGTTGTATAATGTTGTAAGATTTTTCTTAGAATTCAGCAGAATTGACAGCGTTTTTATTGGCAATATGCGCCAAAACGCCGTGGCAAGCTTGGTCTTTGCCGTTCTGGCGTGCTTCGCTTTTATCTTTATTTTTTTAAAAAAGCGTGACAAAGTATCATAAAATTTTTTCAACAATGATTGGGCTGGGGTTTTTGGTTGTACTGCAGGTTTTTTCTTTTCCCCAGCCTGTTTTCCGGTTCTTAATTCCTGTCTTTTTGTTGTTTTCATTTTTAGTGCTGGCCTATAATTATGTTTATTTAAAAAATTTGGACAAGCTGAATTTTTGGGTCTTGGTAAGGCCTTTAATGCTTCTTTTTAGTCTTTTTGGAATTTTTATGATTCTGCCTTCGCCGGGATTTCGGAGTTTATTTTTAATCGCTGCGATTGTGGTCATAATTTTATCTGAAATTTTTTTGGACAATTTTTCGGAACAGGTTTTAATTAACGAAACTTTAATCATTCTTTTTGGACTGCTGGTTTCCATGATGGCCTTTGTTCAATTTTTTCCCGGATATAGGTTCTTGGCTATGTTCGGCGTATTTTTGGTCATTGCGTTTTCAGCAAGGATGTTTTATGAATTTGTACCCACTCTGGCTTCCAGCAAACTCATTGGCAGTCTAATCTTAGGCTTGTTTTCCGCGCAGTTTTTTTGGGGTTTAGGCTTTCTGCCTTTTCATTTTTCAGCTACTGGTTTAATTTTATTTAACTTAGTTTATTTTTCTCTTATTTTAAATTATTTTTATTTGTTTAAGACTTTGAATTTTAAAAGATTACAGTTCCATTTACTTTTGGTTGTCGTTGCGAGCGGTATCGCACTGGCTTCAACTCCCTGGAGGATTATTTAAAATAGGACTTACGCGCTTGCCGCTTCACGATCGGGCGGAGCCCGACCTACAAGCGGCTTTGGCCAATTTCTTCGTTAAAATCTCTGGTTTGGCCTCGCCGTAGTTAAACTATGCCTTCGACCAAATCCTCGATTTTGCCTCGAACTTGGCTCAAACGCGTAAGTCCTATAAAGATTGGTTATCCAATGAAAAAGAATCAAACCTTAAAAATTGTTCTAATAAGCGTTGGGTTGGCCATTTTTGTGGACATTTTTTTTGCGCGCTTTATTGCCGCTAAACTTTCTACCTGGCCCTTGCTTAATCGTTTCCAAATTTTAAATCCCCAGGCGCCGATTGTAATTAACACGAAAGAAGAAGTGCGCGTGAGCGAAACCGGAGACGTAATTAAAACCGTGAATGCGGTAAAATCAAAAATCAGCGCCGTAATTTTAAAAAATGACGACAGGTTTGCTCAAGTTGGGACAGCTCTCAACTTGACTTCCGACGGATTATTTTTAACCTTAGATTCCGCGATAGGCGAAAAACAGGCAAGCCAGTTTTTGGTCAAAATGGACAATGGTAAAAGCGCTGAAGTCGCAGAAATTATCAAAGATCCTACAACTGATTTGGTAGTTTTAAGAACTACTTTTTCCGGCGTGAACGTAGCGGAATTGGGGGAGTCTTCGCAGCTGGTGGTTGGGGAAAAAATGATTTTGCTTTCCGCAAGCTTGCTTGATTATGCAATAAGGTTCCAGGATGCTTATGTTTCAACAAGCCAGCAGGAAAGCGGTCTTTCACAGGTTAGTAGTGATTTTCCGACAAGGGCTTATGTTTTGGATTCTAAGCAGGCAGACTTACCCGGCCAAGTCGTGGTGAATTTTAAAAATAAGATTGTTGGCATTAGGGATTCTAAGACGCTTGTGTCATCCGATGTCATTAAAAATTTTGTGAGCAGACTTTTGGCGGAAGGGGATAAAATTTCCCGTCCCGTTTTTGGGTTTGAATACAAAACGGTAAGTGGAGTTGAAACTTTAGTTTTTGGCATGCCCTCGGGGGCGGAGGTCATAAAAGTTAATGCCGGCGGTCCTGCCCAAAAAACCGGTCTAAGGGCCGGCGATGTAATTACTTCCGTCAGCGCAGAAGGTATAAGCGCTGAGAACCCTTTAGAGACGATTTTGGAAAAATATAAGCCTGGAGATGAGATTAAATTAGGTATTGTGCGAAAAGAAGAGGTTTTGGAGTTAATTCTGGCCGTGGGCCAGCTTAAATAAATTTATGAAACTGCTTATTACCGGCGGCGCCGGATTTATTGGTTCTAATTTTGTCCATTATTGGGTAAAGAGCCATCCCCAAGACGAAATTATAGTTATGGACAAACTTACTTATGCGGGTAATTTGGAAAATTTAGAGCCGGTAAAAGACAAAATCAAATTTATCAAAGGCGATATTTGCGAAGAAGCCGATGTTAACCTAGCGATGGAAGATTGCAACATTGTCGTTCATTTCGCAGCGGAGAGCCACGTAGACAGGTCAATTTTGAATCCGGACGATTTTGTGAAGACGAATGTTCTGGGCACGCATATTTTGCTTAAGGTTGCTAAAGAAAAAAAGATAAAACATTTCCATCATGTTTCCACCGATGAAGTATTCGGCAGCCTGCTTTTGGGTTCAACGGAAAAATGGAACGAAGGAACGGCTTATAACCCGAGAAGCCCTTATTCGGCAAGCAAAGCGGCGTCTGACCATTTAGTCCGCGCTTATTTTATTACTTTTGGCCTGCCGGTAACCGTCACCAATTGCGCCAACAATATCGGCCCATATATGTTTCCGGAAAAGCTTATTCCTTTGGCCATTACTAATTTGTTAGAGGGCAAAAAGGTCCCGGTGTATAAGCCGGGAAACCAAATAAGGGAATGGCTGCATGTGGAGGATCACTGCCGGGCGATTGATTTAATTTTGCAAAAAGGGGAAAAAGGAGAGACTTATTTTATTTCACCTGACAATCCGGAATTTACGAACCTGCAGGTAATAAAACGGCTTTTGGAAATAATGAATTTACCCGAAGACAGAATTGAATACGTCATTGACAGGCCGGGACACGACCAGCGCTATGCCATTGATCATTCAAAAATCACAAAGGAACTTGGTTGGAAACCAAAGCATGACTTGGAACAGTCGCTAAGAGAGATGGTTGAGTGGTACACGAAAAATCAGGATTGGTGGAAGCGCGTAAAAAGCGGAGAATACCGAAAATATTACGAAAAGCAGTATGCAAAAAGATAAAATTTTGATTCTTGGCGTTAGAGGTATGCTGGGCAGGCAGTTGATGGCTGTTTTCGGCGACAGGGCCGTTGGTTGGGACAGAATAGAGTTAGATATTACAAAGGCTGATGATATGGGATCAAAAATTAAAGATTTAAAACCGGCGATCATTATTAATTGCGTGGCGTATAATGATGTGGATGGAGCGGAAGACAATCAAGACTTGGCTTTTAAGCTTAATTCGGAATCAGTGGGGAATTTGGCCAAAATTTGCCAATCTATTAATTGCGTATTAGTATACTATTCTACAAATTACGTATTTGACGGGGAAAAAGGTGAATATAAAGAAGATGATAAACCAAATCCGCAATCTGTTTACGCAAAAAGCAAATATCAGGGCGAATTAGAAATTCAAAAACATCTCAACAAATATTTTGTTATCCGCACGGCGGTTTTGTTCGGTCCAAAAGGGGAAAGCACAACCTCCAAAAAAAGTTTTGTGGAAATAATGCTGGGTTTAGCAAACCGTCAAAAGGAAATAAAGGTGGTGAGTGATGAAATCAACAGCCTTACCTACGCGGTTGATTTAGCAAACCAAACTAAGCTATTATTGGAAGGCGGGTACCCGTTTGGCATTTATCATATTACAAATAAAGGACAGGCGAGTTGGTACGATTTTGCCCGAGAAATTTTTAAAATAAAAGGTAAAAACATTGAACTTATTTCTGTATCGTCCGCTGAATTTAAAAGAAAAGCCAAACGGTCAAAAAAAGCTGTTTTACTGAATACCAAGTTGCCACAGCTTCGAGGCTGGCAGGAAGCTTTAGAAAAATTTTTATCAACAGACCAATGAAGGGGATAATTTTGTCGGGAGGCAGCGGCACACGCCTGCTTCCGCTTACTAAAATCACTTCCAAACAGCTTTTGCCGGTTTATAATAAACCGATGATTTTTTACCCTTTGGAAACTCTGCTTAAGGCTGGTATTAAGGATATTTTAATTATTGTGGCGCCAGAGCACGCGGGGGACTACAGCGAACTTTTAGGAAGCGGTAAAGAATTTGGCGCGAAATTTACTTTTAAGATTCAAAACAAGCCGGAAGGTCTTGCGCAAGCATTTATAATCGGCGCGGATTTCATAGATGGCGCTAACGTCTGCATGATTCTGGGTGATAATATCTTTGAAGATGATTTTTCGCAGATTATCAAGAATTTTCAAAGCGGCGGGCATGTGTTCGCAAAAAAAGTTCCTGACCCGGAAAGGTTTGGTGTAGTTAAATTTGACGAAAACATGAATGCGCTACGAATAGAAGAAAAACCAAAAACCCATATCTCAGATTACGCTATTACGGGACTTTATATTTACGATGGCCGGGTAATGGAAGCGGCCAAACAGGTTAAACCTTCTGCTAGGGGCGAACTTGAAATTACGGATCTTCATAATTGGTATTTAAAGCGCGGAGAGCTGAAAGTTGATATCGTAAAAGGGGAGTGGGTGGACGCCGGAACTTTTGAGTCTCTTTTTAGAGCAAGTGAACTTGCCAGAAATAAACTTTCAAAGCAATGACATTAAAACAGCAAAAAATAATTTGTGCATCTTTAATCGCCATAGTCGTGGTTGGTGGTTTGGAAATTTTGGCCTTGATTATTAATTTGGACCAGCCGGCAATCTTTTTAAAAACGGCTTTTGTTATTTATCTTTATTTGTTAGCCAAGATGGCGTTTTTGTACGATTTGCATTTTAAAAATCCGGGTGCTCTTTCTCGCGCCAAAACGCGGCACGAGAGTGTTTCCCACTGGCTACATCGCTTAATAAGAATTTTGGCTTCGGCTTTTTGGGACAGAATCCAGCACATGCGGCGATGGACTTATTTTAGGCATTTCCAAAATTATTTGCTTCTGCCGGCTTTAATTTTTTGGTCCACGGTTTGCCTGCTTTATTTGAATTTGGGCAGAATTATGCTGCAGCAGACTTTCATTATAATTTCTTCCATTGGGCTTGTGCTTACTTACTGGCATTTAAAGGAAATTTTTCACAGAAAGAAAGAAATAGTGGACCACGGCATTTTTGTGGCGCTTTCCGCGGTTAAGCTTTATACGGCTTTTATTACGTTCAGCGCGGTTTTGGGGATTGTTAAATTCTTTTGCCTTTCGCAGAACTTATTTGTTTTGGCAGTATTTTCCTTGTCCGCTTTGCTGATCTACCAAGCTTTGTTCCAGCATAATCTTATTAAGCTTAAAACTTTGTTACTTGGCTTGGCAGCAGCCTTAATTATGGGGTTTGCGGCCTGGCAAGTCTACGGCGTTTGGGGGCAGAATTATTTTACCGCGGGCGGGTTTTTAATGGTTGTTTATAATTTTCTTTGGAGTTTGTATCATCATTATTTGGACAAGACTTTAACTAAAAAAAGCTTTTTTGAACTTTTGGTCTTAAGTTTGATTTTTGCCATGATGATGATTGGGGTTACAAATTTCCGAGGTGAAATCATCGGAGCTTGTTAACTTACAAACAGGATTAACATCAAGCAATAAAAAACCCTCCAAAAGATGGAGGGTTTTAGTTTGGCGCATTTTTTAATTTATAACCAGTACATTAAAGCTAAAATTATTAAAGCTAAAATTAAAATAATAATATTATTAACTTTTTTATCCAAGGGCAAAAGTTTTTTTTGGAGCAGTTCTCTTGCGTCCAAAAATAAAACTATTAAAAGTAGCCCGCCGAAAGCAATGGCGAGATAGCGGTTAAATTTTAAGGGATTAAAACTAATCTTGGGCTGGCTTAAGGGCTGGACCGGGGGTGAAGTTTGAGTCGTTGTCGGAATTTCAATTTGTTGCTGGCTTTTCCCTGTAGTAAACGAAGGTTCTTCTTCGTCTTCGCCACCCCTTAAGGCAACCGTTTGCGTGGGTCCCTGTTTTTCTTGTTGTTGCGGAAGCTCTTGCTGTTCTTGCGGAGTTTGGATTTGTGTTTCAGGGGTTTGGGTCGTTTCCGATTCAACTTGAGGGATTTGCTGTTCTTGGCTTGGGGGCGGGGGAGAAGGAATGGTTTTTTGCACAATCAGTGTTCCAAAAGTATTGGCTATGGAAGAATAATGCTGGCTTTTGTTTGTGTCCCCAAAATCGAGGCCCATGCCCTGATCTTCAAAACTGTCATTTAAAATGTTGGCTCTGTGCGTTGGGCTGTTCATCCAGGCGGCAACCAGGCTTTCGGTATTATAAAAATCAATCGCTAAATTTTCACCAAGCTGTAAGTAAGGAGAATAGCCCTGCGCTACAATAGTCGGCCAAATATAATTGCCGTCCGGGTCGGTATGGCTGAAATAATTTCTGACAATCATGTCCGTAGCCTTAATTTGTGCGGCCGCGGAAAGCTTAGTGTTGGTGTTGAGTGTAGTTTGGTTTCTAAGCGTGCGTTCTTTATTTACCTCATCAATAATGTTATTTTTAGTTAAATCGGAAGCGCTGATTTGGTAATTTTGGGAAAAGTAAAGGTTAAGCGCAACAACCAAAATAAAAATCAGGATCAGCGCTGAAATGCCTTTGTTTCTGAAAATGCTTTGATTATAGGAGTTTTTGAAAGGTTTGTTCATTGGGGAGTAGGTTATTTTGCAATTTAATATTACATGGTTTGGGCATACTTGACAAGTTTAATATTTTATGTTAATATGTACAGTCTTTCAATAATTACAAAATATGAGCGACCCAAAGCCAAAAATTTATCCGATTGCCAGTCTGGAAGTTGCAAAAATGCTGGGCATTGATACTTCTCAAAGCCCCAGCAATGCGGCCTCCAGCAGCACTGACAGCGTGAGCGCCGGCGATTTGCCGGTAGCTGATTTGCCGGTGGTTGAAGCGGAAGTTTCCACAGAAAAACCTGCTATGGAAACGCCTGCCGCTGAAAAGGAAAGCCTTTCCAAGAGCGAACTTTCTCCTAGTGAGAACGTAGAAGAAATTTTAGATTTGGAAGAAAAAAAAGTTGTTCGTCCGGTTTGGCTTAAGATTGTAAAAACGGCTGCGCCTTATTTGATAGTTTTTGCCGTTGCCGTATTTTTGTATTATTTCTTTTTCAGCCAAGTAAATATTGGGGCAAGCTTGGCAAAGTCCATTCCGAAAAAAGTGGAGACTGCCAAAGAGAGCGTCATTAGTTCGCTGGCCAAACAAAACAGCGAAGCTTATTACGCTTGGGTTTCCAAGTTTTATTATGATGTTTCTGATTCTGGTATCTTAGACCCGTTTGCCGACAATTCAGGCAACGGTCTTTCGAATTTCCAAAAATATCTTTTGAATTTAAATCCGCGCAGCTACGACACACTTGGTCTTGGCATGTCAGACAGCGAAGCCATAGCCCAAGGCATTAACCCTTTGACCGGGGCTAAACTTACACAAAGCCAAAAGAGCATGATAGATCAGTATTTTGACATGGAAGTCGTGGCTAACCGCTTGGCCTTGGCTAATTTGCATAATACCAGCAGAGTTGCCGGCGCGCGCGTTGGCTTAGGGCCTTTACGTGACCCTAATTACAATTATATTTATGAAGAGTCTGCACAGTCTGCGGAAGTCGTAAATGAAAGCGGTGTGGAAGTAGATATCACGATACCAGGGCGTTTGGAAATTCCCGAACTTAACATTAACGTGCCTATAATTTGGACCCAGGATCCGAAAGATTTTGAAAATGATTTGCAGTTAGGCGTGGTGCATTATCCGGGCACGGCTTTGCCGGGCCAGATTGGCACAACTTATATTTCCGGCCATTCCAGCAACTACGCTTGGGCAAAAGGCGATTTCAAGCGCGTGTTCGCGAAATTAGGGGACTTGCCGGATAATACTTCTTTTAAAGTTACCGTTGTGCAAAAAAATGGTAAAGATGCCATTTTGCATTACGTTGTTACCCACAGGCAGGAATTTGGCGCGATTGACCAGGAACAATTTAAAAACAGTGGTAAATCTGTAATAGCTTTGTCTACCTGCTGGCCCGTGGGCTCCACGGCCAAGCGTTTGGTGGTGTTTGCTGAATTAACGCAGGTGTCTAAATAGCTAATTCACCCTGAGCTATGCCGATGGGAGAACTTACCCAAGTTTCCAAGTAAAAAAACTGTTTGTCGGGTGTTAGAGAGCCATTATCATACTATCTTGTATGATAATGGCTAAAAATACCTGGCACAAAGTTAGATAAAGGAGGCGCTTAGATAGAAGCGTTTTTATTCATTTAAAAAGCTTGGCAGATGGTAAAGTTTAAAATTGTCAATATAAAACCCGGCCGTAACGGATATTGACAGTTTTAGAAGCTATTATTCTGCTCGGCTTGGCCGGCAGAGTATCGTCGGACAGATTTTTGTCCGGCGTTTGGCCATCAGGCCGAGACAATCGAAATCTGGAGGATTTGAAAGATGAAACGAATCGTTGCGTTTGTTTTTGTTGCGTTTGCCATGACTTCGGTCGTGTCGGCGCAGCAGGATAGGTTTTCTTCCGAACGGGCGTGTGTGAATGCGGTGTCGGCTGGGACCGCGGTATGGTATCAACCGTCGTTCTTCGATCATCGAAACCGACCGCCTGCCCGCCCGGTGGCAACCACACGGGCACTTGAAGAACGTGGTTGCGTAGAAATGTGGATAGTTGGTGGATGGGCTTGGATTCCCCAGCCCGGCGTTTCACAGGTTGGTGAAAACGCGCCGCAGTTCGATTTTGACACAGACGGACAACCAATCCGTCGGTCAGACTGCGGCAATCGGGTGCGTAAGATCGTATACGTGCCCGAGGAAAAGTCAGAGCTGTCTCCATCTCCTCCTCCATCACCTCCATCACCTCCATCACCTTCTGCGCTAGAACAGGAGCAAAATGTGACCGTAAATGTCACAATCCAAGCTCCGGAGCCGTCGATGTCAACAGGATCGTGCATCATTCTCGGTCCTCAAACTGTCGAGGGGGCTGAACCTGCCGTGTATACGGTAGAGGTTCACCCACCCGGAACAACAGTTCCGAGAGTGGGTTGGTGGTACATTGACGGACGTTTGGCCGGTAACGGGGATAGGTTTGCCACTAATGGAGCCCGGCTGTCCCGTGATCGCAAGAGGAGCGGGAACATTGCCATTGAATGGCGAGGTGGAGAACTGGCATGCCGCGCCGACGTATTCTGGGAGAAGCCCAGTAGTAAAAAGAAGTGGGTGATCCTTGGGGTAGTCGGTGGTATTGCGGGTGGTGGCGCAGTCTACGTAACACGCAACGGCAAGAAAAAGCCGCGGTTGCCAGCCGCGGGTTCGGGCGACCCCGCGCCCTGACGATTCGATTTGTGCTTGGGGGGAGGCGAGCGGAAAACATCCGCAAACCTACCCCCTCGCCAATTTTTAAGTTTTTAGCTAGACTTATAAATCGTATATAATAAATAGGATTTATTAGTTTTGTCAAAATTGGTTATAAATAAGCCAATAATAGGCTTGACAAAATATTGAAAAAGTATTATAATGCATAGTCATTTATTAATTTTTAAAATTTTAATAATTTTATAATCTAAGATAAATAATTATCAATTATCAACAAGATGAAAATATTTAAATCAATTTCCGCAATTTATATCGCAGGCGCTTTGTTTGCCGTAGTGTCCGGCGTTTTGCTGTTGGCGCCAAGGCAAGCAAGCTTCATACAAGCTGAAAGCTGCCAGCCAGTTTATGAAAATCCAGTGTTTAATCCGTACCCTGTAAGTTGGACCACAGAAGCCGGAACCAACTGTATGGATTTTCCGGTGATTTCCGGAAACGTAGTTGGCGCCGGATACTGGGCCAGTAATTTTACTGCCAAAGCCGGCGATACCATTAAATTAAGGATTTACGTACACAACGGGGCGGCTTTAAATTCCGGAGCAGTGATGCATAACGTGCAGGTAAGTTCTACCATGGATGCAGATCCTGGTTCTACTCATGTTATTAGAACCACTTTAAGCGCAAGCAACGCTGCTTCCAAAGCCGGACAGGTTACCATAAACACCGGCCCGAATGACAGATTAGAAATTGTTAGCGGAAGTTTAAATCAGAACATTGGCGAAATGGAACCCTGTTTTCCGTTTTCCAAAGTTTTTTATGTTGAACTAAAAGTCGTCGGCGACCAGCCTGAAACTAAAACTTTAAATCTTACCACCGACAAAACTTCCTACTGCGTCGGCGATGTTCCTTATTACACCGTAAACGGCAGTACCAACTTGGCCGGCGAATACGTAAAATGGTCTTCTACTTTAAACGGCCAATCTACCGGTGAAAATTATTCCGGTTACGACCATTACTTAAACAGTCAAGGTGACTGGAGTGGATATGGTGGTACTTGGAATAGTTCGCACATCGGCAATTGGACCAAAACCGCTCACGCAGGCGGAGCTCAAGCTTCTGCCAGTTTCAGCGTGAAAGATTGTACGCCTCCGGCGCAGATTGATTACACTTTAACTATCAACAAACTTGAA
The DNA here is from genome assembly GCA_964561655.1 of uncultured Candidatus Saccharibacteria bacterium. Classification (GTDB taxonomy): domain Bacteria; phylum Patescibacteriota; class Doudnabacteria; order UBA920; family UBA920; genus CAZLQG01. The sequence goes on from CAZLQG010000001.1 coordinate 40,849, forward strand.
TTTTGTGTTGGCGACACCCCGCTTTATACCATCAACGGAAATAACGCGGCTGCTAACAAAATCATTCTTTGGTCTTCTTCTAAAAATAGCCAATCTACCGGAGAGGTAGACGTTGACTACGGTTTTAAAACCAATGCTTCAGGCGACTGGCAGGAATACGGGGGCATTTGGAATTCTTCTCATATTGGTTCTTGGAAAAAAGAATCTAATATTGAAGGTATAAAAAGATCAGTTAATTTTACTGTAAAAGATTGTGCCCCGCCGGTGCAAAAAACCCTTACTCTTACCACCGACAAAACTTCCTACTGCGTCGGCGATGTTCCTTATTACACCGTA
>CAZLQG010000001.1:41284-76613 GCA_964561655.1 uncultured Candidatus Saccharibacteria bacterium
ACGCAGGCGGAGCTCAAGCTTCTGCCAGTTTCAGCGTGAAAGATTGTACGCCTCCAATAAATCAAGTCACAGCGACCGCCAGTGCTACGGCTTACGCAAGCGCTTCCGCGACCTGCCCTGACGGTACAACCGCCACGGCCAGCGCCAGCGCTAGCGCGACTGCCACAGCTACTGCCTCTACTTACAGCGCGGCTTATGACGCGGCCTATACGAAAGCTTTAGCTCAGGCTCAGGCTTCGGCAAAAGCGCAGGCTCAAGCTAAGGTGGTTTGCAAAGACGTTCCGCCCCCGGCTGCTTTGACTTGCAGTCCTTCCAATCAGACTGTAGATGTTAACCAAACTGCTAACTTTACAGCAAATGGCGGTACGGGTTCTTACGCCTGGTCCGCTCCTTCTTCCAGTCATACCAGCGGCAGCGGTTCCGGCTTTAATACTTCTTATTCTCTTTCCGGCAATAAAACGGTGACTGTTCAAAGCGGAAGCCAAAACGCTACCTGTAATGTTACCGTCAACCAACCTTACAATCCTCCTTCTATCACTTGTCCGTTGACTGCTTCGGCTAATAGAGTAATTGTGAATTTCAATAAAAATCAGGTTGTTGCCTGGCAGACCGAGAATGAAGCTCAGGGCGGGCCTTATAACGTGAATTTGCCGTCCGGCAAGTATGATGTGACTTTGGTTTCTTATGATGATCATACGGGCAAGCCCGGACAAAACCAGCCCCAGGAGCAGTATTATTTGAAGCTAAAAAATTCCAGCGGTCAGCAAATTGCTCAAACTAATTCCATTGCCGATCTTTCCGATAACCAAAACTATTTGACCCAAAAAGTCAACAGCGGTTTGAATTTGTCTTCTAACGTAAGTTCAGTTTTAGCCGTTCACCCTGCTTTCTACAGTTCTAATCCTAATAGCATCACTCCGGTCTGCGCGGCTTTCGACAGGATAAGTGACGAACCGCAAAATACCCAGCTAAGCATTGACAAAGAGGTAAAAAATATAACAGATGGTGGAAATTTTGGAAGCAGCGCTTCAGCCTCCAATGGCGATGTTCTGCAGTATCGCATTACGGTACGTAACGTGGGCAATGTCACTGCCAACAATGTGACTATTTCCGACAACTTTAATGCAAACGGAATCAGCAGGACCGGTTCTATTAACGTAAGCAAAAGTTATTCCGGCAACATCAGTACCGGCATAAATGTGGGAAGTCTGGGCCAAAACCAAAGCGTTACGATTACTTATAATGCCACAGTCACTATCAACAATGGAAGTATTCCAAATACCGCAATCGCCACTGCGAGCAATGCTAATACGGTTTCTGATACAGCGACTGTGTATGTTTCTACCGTAGTTGGCGAGCCGCAGCTTACAATCGACAAGACTGTGAAGAACTTAACAAGCGGTGGCGTAGGCTTTACCAACAGCGTTTCTGCGCATAATGGCGATGAAGTGGAATTTAAAATTTTAGTCAGAAACATCGGCAATGCTACTGCCCAAAACGTGAAAATTTCCGATATGGTTCCGGGCGGCTTAAGCTTTATAGACGGCTCTGTCGGAAGCGACGCACCTTTAAGCAATAATGCCGACAATTTGAATTCTTCTACCGGCGTAAGGGTTAATCAATTACTTTCCGGACAGGATATAACTTTGTTCTTCAGAGCGACGGTTGTTCAGTCTAGTGGCAGCATCACGAACACCGCCCGCGCCCGCGCTGATAACGCTTCAGAGGTTTCTGATAATGCTTTCATTAATATTATCAATCAGCAAAACGGCAGCCTATTCATAAATAAACTGGTGAAAAATGTGACTAAGGGTTCTGGTTTTTCCAGCAGCGTTTCTGCGGACAGTGGCAATCGCATGGAATATGAAATTACTGTAACCGCCAATTCCGGCACTGTGAATAATGTAAGACTGACCGATACTTTGCCGAGCAATTTGAGCATAGTGAACGGCAGCGTAAGGCTGGACGGCACAAGCGTTTCCGACAGCTTGTTCTATGGTGGTTTATCTTTGGGCAGTTTGAATTCGGGCCAGTCTAGAAAGATAACTTTTGAGGCTTTTGCCTACGCGCAATCCGGCGTGAGCCAAACCGTAATTACTAATACCGCTACCGCTTCCGGTGATAACGTCGGCACAGTCAACGACAGCGCCACGGTTTACATTAGCCAGTACATTAACGACGGTTTTGGCCAGCTGACTATTTCCAAATCCGTAAAAAGAACCTCTGACAGTTACTATCAAAATAGTGTGAGCGTCAATTCCAACGAAACTGTGAATTTTGAAATCGTGGTTACCAACACTGGAAGCCGCACTGTGAATAACGTCAGAATGCAGGATTTTTTGCCTTCGGGGCTTCAAGTTGTAAGCGGAAGCATTAGGGTTGATGGCGGAAATTATCCTTATTCCAGCAATTTGGGCGAAGTTTCCTTAGGAAATTTGTATGCCGGCCAGCAAAGAAGGATTTATTTTGACGCGAACGTTTCAAGCAGCGGCAGCCAAAGCATCCAGAACATCGCGCGCGCCAGCGGCGACAGCGTTTCGCAGGTACAGGACGACGCCTGGGTGTTCATTAGCCAGGTGCAGGGTGGAAATGTCAATTTGACTTTCTCTAAACGCGCGTTTAATGACACCAAAAATGTGGACGCTACCGCGGTTAACGCTTCCAGGGAAGATTACATCACTTATACTTTGACCGTGACTAACAACGGCAACAGTCCGGCAACGAGTTTCATAATCACTGACGACTTGTCCCAGGTATTGCAATACGCTGACATGGTGGACAACGGCGGCGGCAGCTTAAACGGAAATGTGATTACTTATCCGGGTATAACCATTCCGGCGTACGGAAGCGTAAGTAAGAGTTTCAAAGTCAGAGTAAAATACCATTTGGCGGAAAACCTAAGCTATACCATGGTTAACACTTACGGCAATACCGTGACTGTAAGAATCAACACGCCGCAGGTATTAGGCACTTTTATAGCTCCTAAAACCGGCGGACCTGCCGCAGGACTGGCTGGAATGTTCGGAGCTGTAATCACAGGAGTTTTCGCTCTTGTTAGGAACCGCAAAAAAGTTTTAGACCTGATCTGGAATTAAAATCATAAATATCAAATCATTACTGATAACATAAATAGATAGGCGGGGTTTCTGCTTTAGAAATCCCGCTTTTAAAAAATTTGCAAAGTTTTAAAAAGGTTGATAGTATGAATTTAAGCTAAAAATCAAATATTCGAAAACAAAAAGACAGCTAAAAAGCGTTTTTAAGAAGCTGTCTTTATTTATATCTATAATAATGGATAACGGGTACTTAAAATCTTTAATAGACGAAGTGGAAAACCGCGAAGGCGGGCTGATTTTGAATTTAGACGGCCAGCCAAAAGTGGTGGTTTTGAGTATAGAAAAATATAATCAGTTAATTTCTAATTCCCAATTTCCAATTTCCAATGAAACCCAGCTTGAAGAATCGGTGCAAGTACAGCAGCAACCCAAGAATGTGTTAGTTACAGGTGGCGCGGGGTATATTGGCGCGCATCTTACCAAGCAGCTTTTAGAGGTCGGGCATAGCGTAACGGTTGTAGATAATCTGTCCGTCGGGACAAGAAGCAATGTGCCTGAAGGCGCTAGGTTTGTTGAAGGGGATTTAAAGGATTTGAATCTGCTCCGAGATATTTTCGCAAGCGAGAAGTTTGACGCGGTAATGCATATGGCCGCGCTGATTGAAGTGGAAGAATCGATCAGGCAGCCGCAAAAATATTTTGAAAATAATGTTTTGGCTACTGCTAATTTACTTGCGGCCATGAACGAGGCGGGTGTGAAGAACTTGGTGTTTTCTTCTACCACCGCGGTTTATGGCGATCAGGAAAATCAGCCTATCAGTGAGACTTCGCCCCTGCGGCCGGCATCCCCTTATGGTTTAACCAAAATGTTGGCAGAAGAAGTCATTCGTTATTATGCGGAATATTTTGGCACTAGGGCAGTGGTGTTTAGGTACTTTAATGCCTGCGGGTTCGACCCTGCCGCGGATATACAGCAGACCCACGATTCTCACTTGCTGGCTAATATTATGCAGGTTGCTAAGGGCAAAAACGAACAGATTACGGTCTTCGGTACGGACTACGAAACGACTGACGGCACTTGCGTAAGGGATTACATCCATGTTTTGGATATTTGCGGAGCGCATTTGAAAGCTTTGGAAATTTTCGACAGTTTATCGGACGGCGGAAGTCTCAAGGTTTATAACATTGGTACAGGTAAAGGCAGAAGCGTACTGGAAATGATAAACGCGGCCGCCGAGGTTTTGAATAAAATGATCCCAATGGAAGTTGGGGAGAGAAGGGCGGGCGACGCGGCCGTGGCTGTTGCGGATAATTCCAAAATAAAAGAAGACTTAGGTTTTGAGCTTTTATATAGTGATTTGGAGACAATAGTCAAAACCGCCTGGAAACAAATAAGCCAAAATTAAAATTTTTTCGCTTAAATCTCTTCAACCAGTAACACAAACAAGCCTGAATTCGTCTTATGTAGTAGGCTTTGTTTTTTCGTGTTTTTTTGGTATAGTTAAATCATTAAACCTCCCTTAATCCCTCCTTAGTTAAGGAGGGAGAAAAAGAGATAAAAACATGAAAAAGCTTTCTGTGATTGTTCCTTCATATAACGAGGAGCATCGCATAAGCAGAACTTTGAAATCTATAGATAAATTTTTAAGCGCGCAGCAATTTGACTCCGAAATTATAGTCGTAAGCGACGGAAGCAGGGATAATACTGCAGGCGTGGTAAATGGCTTGAAACAAAACGTCAAAAATTTGGTATTAATAGACAACAAGGAAAATCACGGCAAAGGCTGGGTGACAAGGCAGGGACTAATGAAGGCTTCGGGAGATATCCGGCTGTTTATGGATGCGGATAATTCTACTACCGTTGATCAGGTTTTAAAGATGCTGCCGCATTTTGGACAGGGCTTTGATGTTGTGATTGGCTCCCGTAGAATCGAGGGTTCTGACATTGCGATAAAACAGCCGTGGGTTAGGGATTTTCTTGGTTGGGCTTTTCGTACAATCGTGCACACTTTAGTGCCTTTAGGCGTAGCTGATTCGCAGTGCGGTTTTAAAGCGTTTTCTGCAAAAGCCGTGGAAGCAATTTTTCCAAAGCAGACGATCTTTCGCTGGGCTTTTGACGTGGAAATTTTGGCTCTCGCAAAGCGTGGAAGCTTAAAAATTAAAGAGGTGCCCGTGACTTGGATTAACGACGCAGAAAGCCATGTAAAACTGTCTGGAATGATAAAAATGCTCTTGGAGGTTCTAACTATAAGGTGGAATTTGTGGACAGGAAAATATAGAAAATAACTAATATAATAACTAATAACTGGCTGTGAAAGATATTCATCATGTTCAGTTAGAGGATGCAAAAAGCGTTTCTTTAGATAAACAGTGATGGCTAAAATAGGACATAAAAAACTGAAAATAACCTCGAAAATCTTGCTAGTAACACTGGCAGGATTCTTTGTCTTGCCTTTGAATTCTTTTGCTAGTTCAAATAATCAGCCTGGAAATTACATAATACAGCTAAAAGAAGGTGTTGACGAGAGTGTTTTAGAATTTGTAGCAGACCACATTGAGCCAAAATTTGAATTTTCTGCGGATCCGGAATTTCAAAACATTTTTAGCTTTTCTACTGTTTATATATACGATGAGCTGCAGGCTGAACTTTTTGGAAGATTTACTTATTTGGAAAAAGACCGCCGCTTGCAGGCTGAAAGAATAGTTTTGACTGACCCGGGGTTTACTGAAAATTCTTTAGATGTTGACAGGCAGTGGGGCCTGGCCAAAGCCGGGTTTATTAAAGCTTGGGAAAAAACTACAGGCAGCAGTTCCAACGTAGTAGCGGTAATAGATACGGGCGTGGACGCCACGCATGAGGATTTGCAGACCGCCGGTTTTGTCAAGGGCTATAATTTTTTTACCAAACAGGAAATTAACGGTAGGGTCAATTCTGATGACAACGGTCATGGTACGCTGGTTGCGGGGATTTTAGGCGCTACTCCCAATAATGGTATTGGTATTGCGGGGACTAACTGGCAGGTTTCTTTAATGCCGATTAAGGCCCTGGATTCAAACGGCAGCGGCGATTCTTCTGACATCGCAGAAGCGATAGTTTGGGCCGCTGACCACGGCGCGCAAATTTTAAATTTGAGCCTGGGTGGGGTGGGTTTTGGACACGATACTACTTTATCTAAAGCAATCGCCTACGCCTTTAACAGGGATTTGGTTATTGTGGCTGCTGCGGGAAATGACGTTGCCACTACGGGCGGAGATTTGGACTTAGAGCCGGTTTTTCCTATTTGCGAGGATAATGATTCTAATATGGTAATCGGGGTAGCCGCGGTGGATCATATGGACATTAAGCCTGAATTTTCCAATTACGGACGCAATTGCATAGATGTTGTAGCGCCGGGAAAAAGGATACTTTCCACAATTAGCCATGATCCTTTCAGCAAAGCAAAAGCCCCAAACTCTTACGCTTACGCTTCGGGAACTTCCCTGGCCGTGCCATATGTTAGCGGTCTTGTGGCTCTCATAAAGACAGCATTTCCGCAGGTTTCCAACCAACAAATAAGGGATAGAATAGTTTCTTCCGCGGACAATGTAGAAAATTTAAACTTGAGCCAGTGCGGCGGGCATTCCTGCAAGGGACTTTTGGGTAGCGGCAGGATTAACGCTTTTAAAGCACTGGAAAGCGAGATTAGCATTCAGAATATACTGGAAGGTGACTTAGTGAGGCTGGAAAATACTGGTTTGGTCTACTATATCAACGGCGGGCAAAAAAGACTGGTTTCGTCCTTTGTGTTCAACCAAAGGTTCAGCGAAATTAGTACGAGGACTGTGGCGGCTGGAGAGCTTAATCAATATCCGGAAGGGGCTTATGCACCTCCTTTGGAAGGCACATTGGTTAAACTGAACAATGATCCTACGGTTTACATAATTTCACATGGGAAGAAATTGCCGGTTACTTATCAGGTTTTCGTTCAGCGAAACTTTGATTTTAGTAATGTTAATGTTGTAAGTTTTTCGGAGCTTAATTCTTGGGTGCAGGGGAATTTTTTGCCTCCCGCGGAAGGCACTTTGCTTAGAACCACGGCTAATAAGACAGTTTATTGGGTGGTGGGTGAGACTTTGCATCCCATAAATTATAATTTCTACCTCAAGAGAGGCCTGAATATCTTTCCGGTTTTGTACGTGCCGGAAAAAGATTTGGAAAATTTTTCCAAAGGAGAGGCATATATAAGATAATTTTCAATTTTTAATTTTAAATTTTCAATGAGAAACCAAAATATCATTAAAATCATCATATCTGTATTATTAGTAAGTTTTCCTTTTGCTTCTTTGGGCCAAGGGATAGACCCGCAGTTTAATCCTAATAAATTAATAGACGATGCGGTCTTTGCAGATATACAGACCTTTGGCGGGCCGGAGGGCATTCAAAAATTTTTAGAAGTTAAAGGTTCAATTCTGGCCAAAACGGACCCCAACTTTTTAGTGATGTTGAAAGAACCTACTGTAACTTTGCTTAAAGAAGGGCTTGAGGACCCAAGGCCGAATTTGGGCCGGTTAAGGACCGCTGCGGAACTCATTTGGGACGCTTCGCGCCAGAGCGGGCTGAATCCTCAGGCCATTATAGTCACACTCCAAAAAGAGCAAAGCCTTATTACAGGGGCGGCCGGGTATTCGCAGGAAAAGCTGCAAAAGACTTTGGATAAAGCCATGGGATTTGATTGTCCGGACTCAGGCTCCTGCGGCAATTTATTTCCGGGATTTTACTATCAACTTTTTGGTAACTTTGATACCCAAAACAACCGTTATTTGGGCGCGGTCAAGTCTTTGATGAAGTCTTACAACACCGAAGGCGGAAGGGGCCCGCAAATAGATTCCACCGGCCTGGTTAATGGCGACAGGGGCGAAAGAAGGACGGCTAGAGTGGGTGATACGATTATTTTGGAAAACACTTTAGGTGGCTTTGACGGTGTGCCTGTTTCCAGCATCGTGCAGCTATTAAATAAAGCCACAGCCGCCCTTTATCGCTATACACCGCATGTGTTTAACGGCAACTACAATTTTTGGAGATTTTTTGATGAGTGGTTCCGCTATCCCAACGGCACATTGGTGGCTCTGGCGGGCGATGCAAAAACTTACATCATCCAAAATGGCACCAAGCAGCTTGTTCCGAATTTTGTGGCCAGCGCCAGAGGTTTGGTGCTCGGCAATAAAGTTATCATCTCCTCGAATGAGTTTAGCTCTTACCCGACCGATAAAGTCTACGGCCCGGCGGATGGCACGGTGGTGAAAGTGGCAGGGGATTTAACCACTTATGTTTTTGAAAACAATATAAAGCATCCGGCCTCCGTATTCGTAATCGGTCAAAGGGGTTTGGATGTAAATAAAGCTTTGACTATTACTACTGAAGAATCTGCCCTATTTGAAAAAGGTTTAATTTTAACTCCCAAGGACGGCACGGTAATCCGCGGACAGACCGAGCCTGCTGTGTATTTGGTGGAAAGCGGCCTGTTGAAACTTTTCAGCGCCTATACTTTTAAGCAGAGGGGCTTGACTTCCAAAGAAATTGTCTTAGTTCCGGACAGTGAAATTACAACTTATGGCAAGCAGGGGTTTGTGGCGCCTAAGGACGGAACTTTAATTACGCATCCTAACACAAAAACTGTATATCTGGCGGAAAATAATTTAAAGAGGCCGATAAGCTATGAGCTGTTCAAAAACCGGGGATGGAGCTTTAAGAACGTAGTGGAGCTTTCGGAAGACGAGGTCAACGCTTTGCCGATTGGGTCGTTTGCCGAACCCAAAGACATCACTTGGCTGGCCAATGCGGACACCGGACAATTGTACTTGTTTAAAGAAGGCGCGCTCCACAGCATATCAGCTTTTGTAGCCAAGACCCGCCATATTACTCCCGATTATTTCTTTAGCTCCGGCGAAATCCGCGAATGGCAGGAAGGCATCCCGTACCCGCCAATTAACGGCACACTGGTTATGGGCGACAAAAACGGCACGGTGTATTACGTTCAGAACGGTCAACTGCGTCCCATTACCTATGCCGCCTTCAAGCGCCGTGGTTACAGCTTCTCGCGCGTAAATACTTTACCGCAGGCTGAAGTGGATGCGTACGCAAAAGGGGATATGATAAACTAGATAACCATCTAATTATCGAATATCCAATAACAAAAGGCTTAACCCCGGTTGCAAGCCCTGAGCTTGTCGAATGGGTTGAGCCTTTAAAATTGCCTTATTTTATGCTAAAATCAGCTTAAATATGACTGGGCAGGTTTCTAAAAACATTTTTTGGCTGACATTTTCCAGGGCAGTGGCCCTGGCTTTACTGTTTTTGGCATACACCCAGTTATTTAGGTATCTTGGACCTTTTGGCAGCGGGCAGTACCAGTTCGTTTTATCGTATGTGTTGATTTTTTCCACAATCGTTGATTTCGGCGTTCAGCAGTTCATTACCAAGCGTATAAGCGAGGACCCGGAAAACACAAAAAAATATTTTCAAAACTTTTTTGTTTTTGAAACTTTTTTGGCAGTTTTGTTATATGCCGCACTTCTGGTAATTGCGTTTTTTAGGCACTTTGACCCCATTGTCATACAAGCAATTGCCGTAACGGGCTTGGGTATGGTGGCAAACGCCATGACTTATCCGTTTTTGGCAGTGATGACCGCTAGGCAGGACTTAAGAAAAGTGGCGCTAATCAATTTCATTAATTCCTGCGTCAATATCACCATCATCTTTTTGGCGATTTGGCTAAAAAAATACATTGTATTTTTGGCAAGCATTCAGCTGGCTTTCGGGATTATAGATTTAATTTTGTATCGCATTTTTATCAGCAAACACATTCCCGCTCCAGGGGTTTTTGGCGCGCTCAAGCAGTTTGATTTTTCCATCATCAAAAATATTTTAAAGTCCGCCTGGCCGTTTGCGCTGCTTGTCGGTTTTAGCGCGATTTATAACCGTATAGATGTAATCATCATTACAAGAATGTTAGACTACACCCAAACCGGTCTTTATACTGCGGCTTATAAGTTTTTTGATATTTTAAATTTTTTTCCCGCCTCGGTAAGCCACGTATTGTTTCCGGTGCTTGCGGCGCTGATGGCAAAGAGTTTAATTGGCGAGGTAAGGCACACTTTGGAAAAATATTTACGGCTGATGACAGTCGTAGCCTTGCCGGTGGCCGTCGGGGGGATGGTCTTGTCTAAAAAACTGATTTTGCTGATTGCCGGACCCGAGTTTATTTCCGCGGCGCCTGTGCTTTCAATTTTAATTTGGGCGGTGGCAATTTTGTTTATTTACATTCCCATAAATTCTTTGGTCATTTCGCAGCTCACAAAAAAGGCCGTAATAATTACTGGCGCCAACGTATTTGTGAACATTGTTGGCAATATTATTCTAATTCCTATTTTAGGCATCAAGGCCGCGGCAATTATGACAATAGTATCGGAAAGCCTGCAGGGGATATTTTATTTTTATTTTGTCAGGGCAAGCATTACCAAATTTAAGTTTTTATCTATCCTTTGGAAACCGGCAATTGCCGCAGCAGTGATGGGGTTGGTTTTGTGGAAGCTGCCGAATGTTAATGTTTTGATAGCTGTTTTGGTTGGCACTTTAATATACGCTTTAGGTTTATTAGTCACCAGATTTATTTCTAAAGAAGATTTATTTTTGTTTAAGAATTTTTTTAGGCCCGATCCGCCCATTTCTCATCCATGAAAAAAAATGTTAAAACCAAGATTATAGTTTTTGGAACCTTTGACGTTTTGCACAAAGGGCACTTGAATTTTTTTAAGCAAGCCCGCAGTTTATCATCAAAGCCCTATTTAATAGTGTCTGTAGCAAGAGACGTTAACGTAAAAAGAATTAAGGGTTTTAAACCGAAGCATAATGAAAAAAAACGGTTTAAAAAAGTAAAAAAATGTCCGCTTGTGGATAAAGTGGTATTGGGCGATAAAACATCTCATTTACCTCACATTTTAAAGGAAAAACCTGCTATAATAGCTTTAGGGTATGATCAAATCGAGTATACTGGAAATTTGGGGAACAATCTTGCCAAGAGAGGACAAAAAGTAAAAATTAGAAGACTTAAACCGTATAAGCCTAAAATTTTTAAGTCATCTTTTTATGTTGATAGGAATTGAAGCAGAGCGGGCAAATCATCCGCAAAAAACCGGCGTGGAGCATTACGCCAAGCAGCTAATTTTGCATCTGGCAAAGCTTGACCGCAAGAATAATTATGTTTTGTATCTTCGCAGTAAGCCTCAAGATTGGTTCTTCGGCTTGCCGAAAAATTTCAAAATAAAAGTTATGCCTTTTCCGATATTTTGGACGCAAATTCGAATTAGTTTGGAAATGTTTTGGAATTCGGTTGACGTGTTAATGATCCCGGCTTCGGCTTTGCCGATAATTCATCCCAAAAGGTCAGTGATTACTATTCACGATATTGCCTGGAAATTTTTTCCTGAAAGTTTTACGTGGTTCAACCGAACTTTTTTGGAAATTTCAACAGGCTTCGCAGTTGACAATGCCCGCAGAATAATTACGGTTTCGGCTTCTACCAAAAGAGATTTATTCAGATATTATCAGGTACCGTTGGATAAGATCTTTGTGGTCCACCATGGTTATGAAGAGTTTAAACAGAAACGCGAAGAAATTCAGGGTTTGCCGGAAAAATATATTTTGTTTTTGTCCACCTTGCAACCAAGAAAAAATATTCCTGGTTTGATTGAAGCTTTTCGCCAGCTTAAGCGCGAATACCCGGATTTACCCCATAAACTGGTGATTGCCGGAAAACCCGGCTGGCTTTATGAAGATATTTTAAAAGTTATTGAACAAAACAAAGATATTACTCTCTATTTAAATCACGTTTCTGACAATCAGCGTTTTGATTTGCTTTCAAGAGCCGATTTAATGGTTTTGCCTTCTTTTTATGAAGGTTTCGGTATGCAGATTTTAGAGGCTTTTGAAGCGGGCTGCCCGGTTGCAACTTCCAATGTTTCCAGTATACCTGAAGTGGCGGGTGAGGCGGCAGTTTATTTTGACCCAAAGAATGTTTTTGAAATCAAAAATGCCGTTAAAAGTGTTTTATTTGACCAGTCTTTGGCTGAGAGTTTAAGGCAAAAGGGCAGGGAGTGCCTTAAAGATTTCAGTTGGGAAAAAAGCGCGGCGGAAACCTTAAAAATTTTAACTACATGACGGCATACACAGACTTAGCAATTTTAAACAGACTTCGAAACAAAGCCCGGTTAATCACAATAGCGTTGATTATCTGGGAATTTTTTTCTGCGCTGATGCTCGCAGTGGCCAACTGGCCGGATGCAATTATCTGGGTAAATTTATTTTTACTGTGCTTGTTTATATTGATTTTTTCTGTTTTTGATTCCCTGCTTTTGTTAATTGTTTCTATCCCGTTTTATGTGGTTTTACCAAATCCGTACTTTGAAACGCTTTCCATGTGGCGCATCTTATTTGCTTTGCTGTTTGCAGTCTGGATTATCAAAGATTTAAAATTTAATCCATTCGACAGGCTGAAGGCAGGAATTAAGGATTTAAGATTTTTTGGCTGGGATAAGCTGCTGGGAATTCTTACGGGGTTGGCGATTATCACTACCTTATCTTTCGCGCAATTTATTAGTCCGGGCTTAAAGCAAGTGCTGTTTTGGATAAACATCTATCTGCTTTATGTGGTGCTGATAAACACAGTAAAAAGCAGGGATCAAATTATAAAAATTGTAAAATATACCACAGGCTCATTGTTGTTAATTTTGGCTTTGGGTTATTTGCAGCTTTTAGCTACTTTTTTTACCAATTTAGATACTTTTTGGGTGTATTGGGCAAGCTTTGTCAGCAAGCTTTATTATGGCGGCAATTTCGCGGAGGTTGCGCTTTACTCCAATTCTTGGTTTTCTTATGACGGAGTAAGGCAATTGCGCATGTTCAGTATTATGCCTGACTCCCATTCCTTCGCGCTGATCGCAGTTTTCACGGCCAGCTTTTTGCTACCTTTACTGGTTTTGTTCAAAGAGAAGAAGAAAGCAGTTTCCAGTGTTTGGAAAAACTTAGTTTTAAGTTCTTTGGCTATTGCCTTAACTGCTACGCGCGCGGCTTGGGCTGGGATTTTGGGCCCATTTCTCAGCGCTTTAATTTTACATTTTAAAAAAATTCAGAAAGCTTATTTAAACAAAGTTTTTTTGGTCTTATTTTTTGTAATGGCTTTTGCAGCCTTGCTGCCTGTGTTTAATAGAGGGATGGAACTAATCAGGACCGGCAAATTAGAAGGCGATTTTAACTCCCGGGTTTTAAGCATTTATAATTTGGAGGGATCTTCAAATTTAGGAAGACTGTATATTTGGGAAAACAGCATTAAAAGCGCATTAGCTAAGCCTTTTGGTGTGGGCTTGGGAAATTTTGCGACTACGGTTTACGAAGGCGATACGCCTGATTATGGAGATTTGAGCAGGACCAAAAGCGAGGCATTTAATTTACCTTATGAATTTGTCACCGCGCACAGCCTGTATTTGCAGATTCTGGTGGAATTGGGTTTTATTTCTTTGATAATTTTTGTCTTTTTTGTATTTAAGTATTTTAAAACTGTGGGGGATTTTCTACTTCAGCATAAAGAAAAAAATGATTTTTTGCTCGTTCTACTTGTGCAGCTAGCCTTAGCGATGTGTTGGATATTTACAGCAGCTTTGTTTGACGTGACTTTATTAAACGACAGAATTTTAATGTACTTCTTTATTAGCCTTGGTTTGAGCGGGGTAATAGTCAAAAATTATAAAACTTTAAATGAGTAAGATTGTCGTAAATCTTTTAGGATGGAATCATAAGTACTTGCTTAAAAAGTGTATTGATTCTGTATTGGCTCAAAGTTATAAAGATTTTGAGCTTGTGTATATGGATAACGCTTCTTCGGACGGAAGCGCTGAATTTGTAAAAAATAATTATCCGTCTATTCGTATTATTGCCAACAATAGCAACCTAGGTTATGCCGGCGGACATAATAAGTTTTTTTCAGAGATTGATCGCGAGTTCTTGATGGTTTTAAACCCGGATGTTCAGATGTTCCCAGATTATCTCAAAGAAGCAATAAAGGGTTTTGAAGACGAGAAAGTTAGCGCTGTGATGGGAAAGTTACTTCGTCCTTCATCTCGCGTAGTAGACAGCACAGGTATAATTATCAACCTTGCAAGAAGAGGAAGAGATAGGGGACAGTGGGAAGAAGACAAGGGGCAGTATGATAATCAAATAAAGATTTTCGGGGTTAACGGGGCGGCATCAATCTTTAGAAAATCGGCGCTTGAAAGAATAAAGATGCCGAAACTCAGTGCCCGAAACTCAGTGCCCGGTACTCAGTATGAATATTTTGATGAGGACTTTTTTGCGTATTGGGAAGATCTGGATTTATCCTGGCGCTTGAATTTGGCAGGGTACGAATGCCGGTTTGTGCCGTCCGCTGTTGCCTATCACGAACGCAATGCCGGGCAGAGTAAGGGCGGATATAAAAAAGTTTTTAGTTTTTTTAAGCATCATCGCAAATTGCCTGCCGGCGTGAAAAAGTGGAATTGGAAAAACCATTTATTTTGCATAATAAAAAACGACTTTAAACTGTATAAGTCTTTGCCATTTATATTATTGCGCGAGTTTGCGATGTTTATTTATATTTTGGTTTTTGAGGCGGCCACATTCTCCGCTTTGCCGGAATTTTTTAAGCAGCTGCCGAAAATCTTAAAGAAAAGAAAATATATTAAGCAAAATATCATAAATGCCTGAAATTGACGTTTCCATAATAGTTCTTTCCTATCAATCCAAGCTGCATTTGGAGGTGCTTTTGCCGTCAATAAACGAAGCAGTTAAGGGGATGTCTGCTGAGACTATTATCGTGGACAACGGCTCCAGCGATGGCACTAAAGAATGGCTGGTTCAGAAAATGAACCAAGGCGGGGAATTTCAACTTATTAGCCTTGCGGACAATTTAGGTTTTTCCAAAGGCAATAATTTGGGAATTAAGGAGGCTAAAGGAAAATACATACTGCTTTTGAATCCGGACACGAAGTTATCATCAGATTCGCTTAAAGTGATGTTGGACTTTATGGAGCATCATCAAGAAGTAGGCATAGGCGGCTGTAAACTGATTAAGCCTGACGGAACATTAGACCTTGCATGCAGGAGAAGATTTCCAAACCCTTGGAATAGTTTTAAGAGGCTATTTTTAAAGAATAACAAAAATTATAATTATACTGACGTTGATAAAAATCAAGATATGGAAGTGGACAGCATAGTGGGGGCATTTATGATGGTAAGGAAGTCGCTTATAGATAAAATCGGACTTTTAGATGAAAAATTTTTTATGTACGGCGAGGACTTAGATTTGTGCTGGAGGTGTAAAGAAGCGGGATACAAAGTCTGGTATCATCCAAAAACAATAGTAATTCATTATAAGGGCGAATCATCAAAGAAAGTAAGTTTCAAGGCGTTTTATTGGTTCCATGAAGCAATGTGGATTTTTTATAAAAAGCATTACGCAGGCAATTATCCGCTCATTTTCAATTGGATGATCTGGTTGGGGATTCATTTGAGGCTTTTAGCTTTGGTATTTATAAATATATTCAGGCGCAAAAAGTTTGTGAGCCGGTAATTCATCGAAAATTCGTCAAAAGCTAAAAAAGTTGATATAATAAATCAATCAATTTTAATTTTTTATTTATGGATTCTAAGCAATTTCCTATTTCTTCTCAACCCGCTGGTTCTGCTAAAGGCAAGAGCCGTTGGGCCGTTTTACTAGTTATTTTATTGATAGCAAGCTATGCCCTTGGATATAGATCGGGCAACCGGGGCTACATTTTTGAGCCGAAAGAGTTTAAGGTCATTAATAAAGAAAATCAGCCACAAACCGTGGATTATAATCTGCTATGGGATGCAATAAAAGTAGTGCAGGATAAATATATCGGCGGGCCCGTGAACGACCAGAAAATTCTTTACGGCGCCATCAAAGGCGCGGTAGAATCAACCGGCGACCCTTATACTACTTTTTTTGAACCCAAAGATTTGGAAGATTTCCAAATTGCTTTGAAGGGAAGTTTTGAAGGGATTGGAGCCGAGATAGGAAAAAGAAACGGGAATTTGGTCATTGTAGCGCCTTTGGATGATACCCCGGCGCAAAAAGCAGGAATTTTGGCGGGTGATTATATAATTAGCGTTGACGGGCAATCTACAGCTGAATGGTCGGTAGAGGAAGCGGTTTCCAAAATCCGCGGGCCTAAGGGCGAGCCTGTTGTTTTAACGATTGTCCGTGAAGGACGGAATTTGCCGTTTGAGGTAACTATTATCCGCGACAAAATAGAACTTAAAAGCGTAACTTGGGAGTTTAAGGACATAGAAAACAAGAAAGTTTCGGTAGTTAGGCTTTCGCGTTTTGGTGAAGATACCCAAGCTTTGTTTGAAAAGTGTGTAAATGAGATTTTGACTGGTGGAGCTGACGGAATTATTTTGGATTTAAGAAATAATCCGGGCGGATACTTAAATACAGCCGTGATTTTGGCTTCCAACTGGATTAGTCTTGGTACCATAGTGGTTACCGAAGAACATAGCGCGGGCGAGCCTGCGGTTTATAGTTCAATAGGTAATAACCGTTTAAGCGGCATAAAGACAATAGTCTTAATTAACAGCGGCAGTGCCTCAGCTTCGGAGATTTTGGCGGGTGCATTGCAGGACTACAATCTGGCTAAATTAATAGGTGAAAAATCATTTGGTAAAGGCAGCGTGCAAGAACTGGTGGACTTACAAGACGGGTCTGCGGTTAAGGTTACTATTGCCAAATGGATTACGCCTAACGGCAGGGACTTGAATAAAGAAGGGCTGCATCCGGACATTGAAGTGAAAATGACAGAAGAAGATTTCAATCAAAACAAAGATCCGCAAATGGAAAAAGCGCTTCAGGAAATTACAAATCCCAAATAATAAATGCCAAACAAATTCCAAATTCCAAATTTAAAAATTTAGGAATTAAGCATTTGAGACTTATTTGTAATTTGGAGTTTGACATTTGGAATTTTATATATGCCTAAAATTACCGCGCAACAATTGCGTAAAAAATATCTTAAGTTTTTTGGATCAAAGGGCCATACCATTATTCCTTCAGCGTCTTTAGTGCCGGAAAATGATTCGTCCATACTTTTTACTACAGCGGGAATGCATCCTTTGGTGCCGTATTTGATGGGCGAGAAGTATCCTGGCGGCAGCAAGGTAGCCAATGTTCAAAAATGCATCCGCACAGGAGACATCGATGAAGTGGGCGACAATATACACCTTACTTTTTTTGAAATGCTCGGCAACTGGAGTTTTGGCGACTATTTCAAAAAAGAAGCCATTGAATGGTCGTGGGAATTTTTGACTAGCAAGGCGGGCTTGCGTTTGTATAAGGATCGTCTGGCGGTTTCGGTGTTTGCGGGTGACGAAGACGCACCGCGCGACGAAGAAGCCGCTCATGTTTGGAAATCTTTAGGCTTGCCCGAAGAAAGAATTGCTTACTTACCTAAAGAAAATAACTGGTGGATAGCCGGCAGCCAAGGTCCCTGCGGGCCGGACACGGAAATTTTTTATTGGAGCGATTACGCTAGCGAGCCAGCTTTGCCCTTCCAAAAACATCACGAAGACCTTCGCTGGGTGGAGATCTGGAATAATGTGTTCATGCAATATAATAAGACTAAAGAAGGAAAATATAAGCTTTTAAAGCAAAAAAATGTGGACACCGGTATGGGCTTGGACAGGACTTTGGCGGTTTTAAACGGACAAAGCTCAGTTTATGACACCGAATTTTTTAAGCCCATGTTTGAGGTGATTGGGCTTAGAAACGAGATACTTTCCAACCAGGAAGTCAAAAAAGCTCGCATCATTTTGGACCATATCCGCGCATCGGTATTTATTGTCTCCGACGGCATTGAGCCGTCTAATAAAGACAGGGGTTATGTACTTCGCCGGCTTTTAAGAAGAGCCATGGTTTACGCCAAGGTTTTGAATTTGCAGAAAACATGGCTCAAAGCTTTGATTGGCCAGGTTATGGCGGTTTATGCCGGTGTTTACCCGGAGATAGTGCAAAGGTCAAACAAAATTTTTGAAATTATTGAAGCGGAAAGCTCAAAGTTTGAAAAAACTTTAGAAAAAGGCCTGAAAGAATTTCAAAAGCTAATTTCGGACCGGGACGGCTTAACAGGTAAAGAAGCGTTTGATTTATACCAGACTTACGGTTTTCCTTGGGAATTGACAAGAGAGCTGATAGAAGAAGGCGGGAGAAAAGTTGTAAAGCAGGAATTTGAGGAAGAATTCAAAAAACACCAAAAACTTTCTAAAACCGTGTCGACCGGGCAGTTTAAGGGAGGGCTGGCATCGCATAGCGAAAAAATTATTAGTCTTCATACGGCAACGCATCTTTTAAACGCGGCCTTGCGCAAAGTTTTGGGAGAGCATGTCTGGCAAAAAGGCAGTAATATCACGGAAGAAAGAGCCAGGTTTGATTTCACTCACGAAAAAAAGATGACCCCGCAAGAAATATCAGCCGTGGAAAAATTGGTTAATTCTTGGATAGAGCGCGATTTAACCGTGAAAAAAGAAATAATGCCTTTAGAGGATGCCAAAAAACTTGAAGCGATTGGTGTATTTGGAGAGAAATATTCCGACCAAGTATCTGTTTATACGGTTTATGATCCATTATCAAATAAAATTATTAGCAGGGAATTTTGCGGCGGTCCGCATGTTAAACATACGGGTGTTATCGGCCATTTCAAAATTGCCAAAGAAGAGGCTTCTAGCGCTGGAGTAAGAAGAATTAAAGCAACAGTAGAATAATGAGAGAAGCTGAGAAAAAATTGACTCCTGATATGTTAAAGTCTCAGTTAGAGATAGAATTTTGCACTTCATCTTCAGAAAATACAGTTTTAAACATTTTAAAACAGGGTAAAAGAATTGCTTTTATAGTAATGGATCGTACAAGGATTGTCTTCGGAAGCAGTAACCTGCATACTGCCCTAGAATATGAATTGGGAATCAATGAACGTGCGGATACTTACATAAAAGCCGAGGCACAAATGAGTAGAAAAGAGTTAAAGGTAAGATTCACGTCGGAATCCAAAAGAAGAATCACTGAGATGTACGGTGTCATAGGTGATGGGTATTACGATTATACCGCTGTCATAGAAATGAAAGTTAAAGATTATTTGAATGATTTGTTAAAAAAAAGAAAAACTTAAAATGAAACTTGAGTTTTATAATTGCCCAAAGCCGGAAGAATTGAATGCATCCATTTTGCCGGAAATGCCGGAGTTCGTAAGCTACGAACCGGATTTTGGGTTGATAAAAGAATTGGCGGAGGAATATTCAGCGTACAAAAATATTCTTGTCATTGCACATGGCGGCAGTATTACCAGCTTTTTAGGGATGTTTTATGCGTTGAAATATCAGGCTAAAAAAGATGCTTATTTTTTAAGTACCGTTGATCCGGATTATATTTATGAACTAAAACAAAAATTAAAGCCTGAAGATACGGTAGTTATTTCTATAAGCAAGTCGGGTCAGAATATGACTCAGATTGAAATGACCGCGCATTTTCTGGACTATCCTTTGATTTTTATAACCGGAAAAGCCAGTCCGCTTAGGGAAATCGCGGAAAGGTTAAAAGCTAAGGTTGTAGAACATCCGTCCATTGGCGGCCGATACACGGCTTTTACGGAAGTAGGGCTTTTGCCTGCCGCGCTTGCGGGGCTGGATGTTCAGGCTATATATAACGGCGGCAGGAGTGTTTTGGATTTGTATAAAAAGGACAATCTTGCATGGAAAATGGCGTCAGTATTTTATCAGCTTGAAGAAAAAGGTTTCGTGGACGTCTTTATGCCTTTTTATTCCCATTATCTTTTTTATTTGTCTAATTTAATAGTTCAGCTTTGCCACGAATCTTTTGGCAAAGCAGGCAAAGGCCAGACTTATTTCGCGCATGAAGCGCCCGAAAGCCAGCATCATACCAACCAAAGGTTCTTTGGCGGCAGAAAAAATATTTGCGGAATTTTTATAACCAATAATTTTTTCCGGCATCAATCGGTTACTAATTATCCACCCCAGCTTCACAGCGTACAAATTAAAGGACATGCTTTGTTTGATGTCGGCAAAATTCCTTTGGCCAAGTCTTTGGAAAGTGAGGCTGTCGGAACCATGGAAGACGCCAGAATCAGCGGCATTCCTTTGGCACATATTGATATTGACGGATTTACCGCAAACGAAATTGGCCAGTTAATAGCTTTTTGGCAGTTTTATGCTGTTTATTCGTCAGTTTTACGGGGGGTAAATCCGTTTGACCAGCCGCAGGTGGAGAACAGCAAGAATATCTCGTTTAATAAAAGGCTTCAGTTTAAGGGTTTGTTGTAAGGAGCGTTTTTATTGTATAATGTATCAAACAATTAGGATGCTTTTGGCTTGAATATGCAGAGCGTGTATTTGAATTTGGAAGACGATGTTGCTAGGGTTGTCGCTAGGATCAAAAAAATCAGAGGCGACAAGGCTGTTTTAGTTTGCCCGAAAAGATGCCAGCTGTTTTCCGACAGCATTAATTTAAGGCTGTTAAAAAAGCAGACTGACTTATTAGGAAAAGAAATTTTTGTTTTAACCATGGATGAAAAAGGGCAAATGTTTGCCAAAGAAGCGGGCTTTCAGCTGAAATTCCTTCCAAAGGCAATAAAAGGAAAGAGTATTTCCGATATCCAATTTTCCGGTAAAGAGAAAATTGCGGAAACACAGGAGCACCTTTCCACTTTGGAAACAGCTACTGAGAAAATTTTAGGTACTGTAAAAGATCTAACGGGAATAGGGAAAAAAATTAGTAAACCTTTTCATGCCGCTGGACCTGAGCGCCCGCGTGAGGCCAAACAGGCGGCTAAAAAAACCCACACCGGGGATATTTTAAAAGTAAAAACAAGCGAGGCTTTTTTTCCTAAAGAGTTGTCGCTTTCCCAAAAGGATCAAAAAGAAAAAGGCCAAAGAAGTTACGGCCAAAAATTAGCAACAAGCTTGATTGCCCTTTCTTTGGTTCTGATTCTTGTCGTTGTGCTGGTTATTCTGCCTAAAGCTACCATCGTGATTTATCCAAAAAGCGAACCTCTCACCAGAGATTTCGAAATAGGAGCCGGTGTTGCTGTAGGGGTTTTGGACGCTAACCGACT
This sequence comes from uncultured Candidatus Saccharibacteria bacterium, assembly GCA_964561655.1. Lineage (GTDB taxonomy): Bacteria > Patescibacteriota > Doudnabacteria > UBA920 > UBA920 > CAZLQG01. The sequence goes on from CAZLQG010000001.1 coordinate 62,544, forward strand.
GGCGTTTCCCGCTGTGCCGGTAGAAAAAGACACAGAAATTTCAAAAAGAATTCAGAGTCAGGGTAAAAAGGAAATTGGCAATAAGGCCGCAGGTTACGTTAAAATTTACAATTTTACAGGGCAGCCTTTAAATTTGAAGCAGGAGACTACCGTGCTGACTTTGGGCGAGAAATTTTATCGTTTGGGTAGCGATATCGTCCTGCTCAAACCCACTCAGTATAAAGATGCGCAGACTAAAGAGATTGACGAAAACAGCTTAGACAAATCTATTGAGATTGTTGCGGCAGAGGGAGGAGAAAGTTTTAACCTGCCCGCGGGCACGAGATTGGAAATTACAAATCAGGTATTCGGCAGCAGGCCTCAATTATTGTACGCCCGCAGCGAAACAGCCATTGACGGCGGCACTTCCAGATATCTTTCTTTTGTTTCGGAAGATGACCTAAAAAACGCTCAGGAAGAACTTACTAACATTTTAATTCAAAATTTAAGACAAGACCTTTCAGCGCAAAATTTAATTTTGGTAGACAAAGCATATACCGCGGAGCCAATAAATTTTGAAACCGATAAACCAGTGGGCACGGAAAGCCCAAGTTTTAATGCTAGCTTAAAGTTGTCTGTTAAAGGACTGGCTTTTAACAACCAGGAATTACAGAAACTTATTTTAGAGAGAATAAATCAGACACTATCTTTGGGAAAAGAACTTAAATCAGCCAATTGGGACCTGAACAATATACGTGTGAAGGCATTAGATTTAAGTAATGGCGTGCTTACATTGTTAGTCCATTTTGAAGCTAAGTCTGTCTCTCGGCTGAATCTAAACTCGCTTAAACCCGAGCTTAAAGGGAAAAGTTTAAATCAGGTAAATGAAATTCTTGAATCTAAGCCGGAAATTGATAGGATAGATGTACATTTGGCGCCTTTTTGGCAGAAAAATTTTCCCTGGTTCTCTTCAAAAATTACTATCGAAACTGCTGAATTGTAATTCGAACCATATTTTTGCTTTTATTTAAGCCAGTTGTTTATGCTCGAGGATATTTGACATTTTCGCTGAATATGATAAAATAATTCTAATTTGTTGATATTATAAATTTCAAAGCAATACGTAACAGAGCACAAGACTTAGGAAAGTCGGGTAAAAACAAAGATTATATTGAATTAGAGGGGAAAGTGATAGAAACTTTGCCTAATGCTGTTTTTCGTGTCCAGTTGGAGTCTGGACAGGCAGTTTTGGGGCATCTTTCCGGGAAAATGAGAATGCATATGATTAGAGTTCTTCCGGGGGATAAGGTGCTTATTCAAATGACGCCATACGACTTGACAAAAGGCAGGATAGTAAGGAGATTAAGATAAAATTATAGATACACACCTGCCCGCCATAGCCTGTTATCCAGGTTAGATTATTTTTTATCTAACAAGTTGCCGTAGCCTATCAAATATATTCATTAACAGGCACTGGCATGCGGGGACAACACGGATAGCACAGATATTGTGATCAAGTGTTAGAAAATCAGTGAAATTTGTGGGATCCGTTTACCAATGAATTTATGAAAGTACGAGCAAGCGTAAAACCAATGTGTAAAAATTGCAAAATTGTCAAACGTTTTGGCAAGATTTATATAATTTGTAAAAATCCCAAGCATAAGCAGAGGCAAGGGTAATTATTTACTAATCACAACTAGCATAAATAACACTAATACTATATTTGTGCGATTCGTGTGATTAGTGATTTGTGGAGAACTATGGCTCGAATAGCCGGAGTAAATATTCCAAGCGAAAAGAGAATAGAAGTTTCGTTAACCTATATCTATGGGGTTGGTTTGAGTCGCTCAAAGGTAATTTTAAATGCAGTACAAATTAATCCCGATAAGAGAACTAAAGATCTTTCGGAAAGCGAAGTTAATAGGCTTAGAGAATATTTAGAGAAGAATTTTAAAGTGGAAGGTAATCTAAAACAGGAAGTATTGATGAATATTAAACGTTTAAAAGAAATTGGATCCTACAGAGGCATTCGCCACACTAAAGGTTTGCCGGTAAGAGGGCAAAGAACCAAGACTAATAACAGGACGCGCAGGGGAAATGTGAGAAGGACCGCAGGCAGCGGACGCAAAACCGCTGCGGAAAAGACTTAGTAATTTCGTGTATTAGCAATGAATAAGATTGGCAACAATCAAAAAAATGAAAAGTTGAAAGAAGAAACCGGAAAACCAGCTTCCGCAAAGGACGCCCAAGTTGAGGGTGCGGTAAAATCAGCCCCTAAAAAAAAGAAATCCAAGGCAAAGATCACCAAGGGTAAAATTTATGTTAACTCTACTTATAACAATACGATTATTTCAGTGACTGACTTAAACGGGAACGTAATTGCCTGGAGCAGCGCTGGTAAAATCGGCTTTAAAGGTTCAAAGAAATCAACTCCTTACGCCGGCCAAAAGACTATGGAAGATGTGATATACAAGATGAAAGATAGAGGACTTTCGGAAGTTGACGTTTTCATTAAAGGTGTAGGCAGTGGCAGAGAATCTGCAGTAAGGGCTTTGCAAGGGGCAGGACTTTCCGTAATCTTCATTAAAGACACAACTCCTATACCGCATGGAGGAGCAAGGCCGAAAAAGCCGAGAAGAGTGTAAAACGTAAAGTGTAAAATGCAAAATTAAGGAGTCGCTCCGCGACATCTATAAAATAATAAAAGTCCGCCGAAGGCGGAAGTCTAAATTTTAAATTTTTTTATGAGATACACGGGACCAAAAGTAAAAAAGGCGAGAAGACTTGGCATGACTTTTTCCGCTAAGGATGTCAAAATCATGCAAAAAAGAAACTTTCCACCTGGGCAGCATGGTGCTAGTAAAAGCAGGCCTTCTGAATATGGTATACAACTTCGGGAGAAGCAGAGAGCCAAGGTAAACTATGGGATACAGGAGAAACAATTCGCTAAATATTTTTATAAAGCCATTAAGCAGCCCGGGGTTACCGGTGATATTTTGCTTAGACTTTTAGAGTTGCGCCTGGACAACCTAGTATTTCGTTTGGGTTTTGCAGAAACCAGAACTCAGGCTAGACAGCTCGTAAATCATGGCTTTTTTGAAGTAAATGGCAAGAAAGTCGATATTCCTTCTTTTGCGGTTAAAGTCGGCGATTCAATTTCTGTAAGAGCAAACAAAGTCAAATCCAAATATATGCAGCAGCAAAAAGTCAAACTAAAGACTTATAAAACTCAAGAATGGTTGCAAATTGACCCTGAGAAATTATCAGGAAAGATTTTGGCATCACCGGAACCGGAGATGATCGGCAACACGATTAACACCAAATTAATTGTAGAACATTATAGCCGGACTTAATTAACTCATAACAATTAATTTATAACCAATAACTGGTCAAATTCTAAATTATCAATTATCCGTTACTTGTTATAAGTTGGAGGTTAACATCCATGGAAGCAATCACTCTTCCAAACCAAGCACAAATTAACGATTTGAGCAATAATAAATACAGCCTCATTTTAGAACCGCTTTATCCCGGTTATGGTGTTACTATTGGCAACGCTTTAAGAAGGGTATTGCTGTCTTCTTTGCCCGGCGCGGCAATTACGGCTGCAAAAATAAAATTTACTGACCATGAATTTTCCACTATCCCAAACGTAAAAGAAGACGTCATTCAGATAATACTAAATTTAAAACAGCTCAGGGTGAAAAGTTTCAGCGCAGAACCTGTTAAAGTGCAGCTTAAAATAAAAGGTGAAAAGAAAGCAACTGCGGCGGATATCAAGGAGACTGATCAAGTTCAAATTATTAACAAAGGTTTGCATATAGCTACCCTAGATAGTAAAAATGCCGAACTGGATATGGAATTAGTAGTTGAACAGGGAAGAGGCTATATGCCCGTGGAAGCAAGGGAAGAAAAAAATCTGGAGCTAGGCATGATTGCAATAGACGCCATTTTTACGCCGGTTAAATCGGTACATTTTGACGTGACGAATGTTCGTGTTGGACAGCTGACTAATTACGACAAATTGGAAGTCGTCTTGGAAACCGATGGCAGCTTAACCGGGCAAGACGCGGTTAACATTGCTTCCCATATTTTAGTTGATCACTTTACCATGATGTTCTCTCCTGGTGAAGCTGCTGTGGAACCGCAAATAGAACAGCCAGAAATACAGGATCAGACTATAGTAGAAGCTGTCTCGCAAGAAGAAAATGAAATTAAGAATTCTACACTTTCAACCAGAGCTAAAAATGCACTAATAAAAAATAATATTTTAACTCTAAAAGCTCTGCGGGAATTAAGCGATGAACAAATTAGTAATTTAAGTGGTCTTGGCGAGAAAACCATTAAAGAAATTAAGGAATTCTTAGGCAGAAATTAGAATTTATAGTTTTATAAAGTTTATTATGAGACATCGTAAAAAAAGAAAAATCGGCAAAGGCACTGACCAAAAACGCAAACTTCTAAGAAGTTTGGCAAGTTCAGCGATTCTTTATGAAAGAATAGAAACTTCCCATGCGTATGCAAAAGCTGTAAGACCATATTTGGAAAAAATAATTACTAAATCCAAACAAAACACTTTGCAAGCGCGAAGACTGCTTTTAACCAGACTTACACGAATGGCAGCAAAGAAAGCCTTAGAAGTGTTAGGGCCGAAATATAAAGAAAGAAAAGGCGGATATGTCAGATTGATTAATTTGGTCAGCCCACGAAGCGGTAAATCCAAAACAATTTTAGAATTAGTCGATTAACTATGAAAACTCATAAAGCATCGCTTTCAAAAAAAGATGAAAGACGGTGGTACCAAATTGACGCTTCAAAAAGACCGCTAGGCAGAGTTGCCACGAGTATCGCCATTGTTTTAAGGGGCAAGCATAGGCGTGATTTTGTTCCCAACAAGGATATGGGAGATTTTGTAGTAGCCGTAAATGTTGACCGTTTGAAATTGACCGGAAGGAAGGTTGAACAAAAGCAGTATTACCGGCATTCCGGCTATTTGGGCGGATTGAAAATAACCAGCCTGAAAGACTTGCTTCAAAAAAAGCCGGAGGAAGTTCTAAGAAAAGCCGTTTACAGCATGGTAGATAATGTGAAATTCAGGGGAAAAGCCATGTCTAGGTTAAAGATGGTAAAAGGTTCCAAGCACGAATTTAAAATAGATAAAGAATTAAATTAGTTATGGTCACTAAAAACACTACCGCAAAACCCAGGGCAAAAAGGAAATCAGCAGAACATAAGGCTAAACTCAAGGCCGAAATTAAGCCAGAAGCTTTGGCTGAGCACAAGCACTCGGCCCATGCCCCAAAAAGCAAATATATTTATGCCACAGGCAGAAGAAAGACTTCTGTGGCTAATGTTAGATTATTCGAGGGTAAAGGGGAGTTTTTGGTAAACAAAAAACCGCTGAAGGGTTATTTTAATTATTCATATTTTGAAAAGGAAGCTTTGCAGCCCTTTTCTGTTACAGGTTTAGAAGGTAAATATCATGCCCTTTTGCAAGTAAATGGCGGAGGGTTGCACTCACAGGCTAAAGCCATAAGCCACGGTTTTGCTTTGGCTTTAGGTAAGGTTTCGGAAGAGGTAAGAAAGGTTTTAAAGAAAAATGGATTTTTGACTCGAGACGACAGGCGAAAAGAAAGAAAAAAACCTGGCCTAAAGAGGGCCAGAAGAAGCCCGCAATGGAGCAAGCGTTAAAGATTACAAATACACTGATATTACAAATCATACAAATAAAAAAACGGTTCATATTTTTTTGTTGAACCGCTTTTTTTTGGCAGCCAAAACATTGACAAAACTTTAAGTTTATGATAACATTACAAAGTTCTAAGCAAACCGAATAATCGCCCTGAGCGAATCATCTTTAATGATGAGTCGAACGGGGAGGAAAGTCCGAACACTTGTTGATGACCTCTATAGAGTTATCAAACTGGTAGCGGGTAACGCCCGTCCATCGTAAGATGCGAGATGCGAACAGAAACGCTGAAGCCGAAAGGCGACAGAATCCTTTTTAAAAGGATTTGTCTGATGGTAACATCAGAATGAAACGGCTAAATTCTTACCTAGGTGCAAGGCCAAATTTGGTAGGCCGCTAGATCTTGACGGTAACGTCGGGGCAAGATAGATGATTATTTAGAAACAGAATTCGGCTTATGAGTTTGCTTAGAGCAAAAAAATACCCTGTTTTAGGGTATTTTTTTGTGGATAACTAAAAAATTTAATTCTATACTTTAAATGTTTGCAAACCCAATTTTGTATAATCTAAAAGTTTTTTTGACCTAAAACTATATAAGTATCTGTTTCTATTTATAAACTGTTACAGGCAACCACTATAAAAAGTCTTTTGTAAAATTATACTTTTTAAAGCTAGTGATAATGAAGAATTAAATAAAAATGGTGTATTAAACAAATTTTAGTCTCATGAGATTTTTAATTTTCAGTATCTATAAAAATTGACTATTTTTATTATGAAAAATCAAAATTTTATGTCATAATATAATTAGTTTTGAATTGAAAAAAATTAATAAAACTAAAAAATCAAATTTATTTTAGTGAATCTAATTTTACTACATTGTATTGTAATTGTATTAAAAAAATTAGTCTAGACTTTTTTAGCCTCCGTTCTGAACTTACCAGCTCTGTCAAGAAATTTTATGCATCGTGGTTTATTTTGGCATTAGTCGGCCAGTTATTTGTGCCGGTTTTTTCTTTGGCCGAACCACTTGATTCGACAACCACCGTACGCTTTAATTACTTTGCTAAAAACAGTTTCGTCATCAGTCAAACAGAATCAGATCATGCATTCAATTGGATCCAACCTTTAAATTCTCTTGAACTGGATTTAAGTGAGAAAGCCGATGCCCAAGCTTTCAGCCAAGCCAACTCTGCTATGTTAATCAGCGAGTTAGATGATTTAGCAGAACCGTCTGAAGATGCAAGAACCAATTTAGAGGGTAATCCAATTAATCAAATAGACACCCAACCATCTCCGCTAGAAAATTTTGAATCTAACCAAGAACAAAACTCTCAACAAGAACCATTAATCACCAGTACCAATGAAGAACAATTAACCGAACAAACTTCTGAAATTCTTACAGAAGACCAGGCTCCCTCTCTTACCCAAACAGAACCTGCCTTACAAGACACCAGTGACATAGACACAGAAAAAAAGCAAACTCAAGAACCGGCGGTAGAACAGCCAACCCTGCCTGAAGAACCAAATCAGCCAGCTGCTGCTACAACCACTACCCAAGTAACAACTTTTGCAGCAGAAGTTGAACTTACTGAACAACTAGATCCCTCCAATCAAACAGAATCCGCTGAGCAATCAACTAATGAAGAGCCATTCAATTTTGAACAAACTCAAACAGACGAAGACCAAGAACCAGTAAAAAACCAAAGCGAAGTTCTTACCGATTCAACAAGCTCTTTAACTGATCAATTAACAATAACCTCAACCTCGACTTCTGAGCATTCAGAATCGCAGCAGACTTCTTCTGCAACTACTTCAGATGCGACAACACTAGATTCTGATTCATCAGATAACAGTGCAACTACAACCAAAGAGCAAGATGTCGCTGATTCAGACTTAAATACGCCCAATCAAGATACCCCAGAAAATATACCACAAGACACGGTAATAGAAACCTTCCTGCCTGACCAAGAATCTGAAGAATCATCAGAAAAACAAACCCCAGAAGAACCACTAGAAGGAAAATTTTTCGAAGATGGAGATATTAAATTGGTGCTTTCGCCGGTCTTAGAATTCTCCGAGTTTTTCACCCAAGACTCATCAACTCTGCCTGCTAGGAAATACCTAAGTACGTTAACCGTCAAACTTTCTTTAGCTTCCAACCAACTGCCAGATTCAGATTTAATCCTTGAGTACCAAGATGACGAAGGTAATTGGCAGGAAGCAGGTAAACTTAATCTTTCTGAAAAACAGTCTAACCAGTCTAACCGAGGCTACTTTGAAATTAATTTGCCATCCAGCCTGTTTGCCAGTCTTGCCAGCCTAAGTTTACGCCTTATTTACCAAGCTCCAACAGAACTTCTTATTAACCAAACCCAGTCAATTTTGTACTTGGATGGCTTATTCATAGAAGCTACTTTTAAAATTCCCCAAGAAAGCTTTGAACTTTCAGAAGAAGAACTTAATGAACTCAAACAAAAACTAATTAATCCAGAAGGGTTTTTGGAATTGGAATTTCAAAACAATACTTTGGACTTAGATATTCCGGGGGATCTTTCTAAACCTTTGGCCATTGGAAAGAGTAATGCTCTAAGCCCTAAATTAAAAATACTTTTGATAGGAGCTTCTGAAGATGCGAAAGGTTTAAAGGAAGGAAATAGAATTACTTATGACGGAGTTCTGCCTTCTACCGACGTGGTTTATGAAGTTGGCCAAACCAAGTTAAAAGAATCCATTATTTTAAATGACGACCGGCATCCTGGTATCTTTCGCTATCTTTTGAATCTGGATGACTACGATTTTTTGCAAACCGCGCCTTCAGTAATTCAGTTATACAAAAAAGGTCACAAGGCGGAAGATCTTTTTAGGCTTTACACCTTCACCGCACCGTTCATGGTGGACAGCAGCGGCGCCACTTCTACGCAATTATCATTTAAGTTAAAAGACAGCCTTCTTACTTTGATACCCGACGAAAAATGGCTTTCAGGCGCCCAGTATCCCGTAATTATTGATCCCACAGTTGAGGTTACGGTTTTGAACGTTCATTCTCATCCTGTTGCCGGACAGTATTGGGACGTTGATTTTGTCACTGTAGGCGTAGAAGATTTGCTGATTTTCCCTGCTGATCAGGAAACGGTGGATGATATGGAGTTTACCAGTTTAACTTGCGGCACGGAGGACAGGACGGACCAGGCTCAAATTTTGTATGGGGATGCAATTTTTTACCCCAACTGGCAGTGTGATGAAGTTGCCAGAATTTCGCATTATGACTTAAAGACCGGCAAACACCATTTGGTGTTCAATTTTGGTGAAGCTACGGCAGATGCTTACAATGCGGCAGTGTCGTGGGACGGCGGGGCAAGCACTTCTAATTGGGAAGACGACCTCAATTGGAGCGGCGATGCTAAGCCTACCTCAGTTGACGATGTGGTCGTTTCCAGTGCGGTAACGGTGAATTTGAACGGTTCAACAACAGTACAATCTTTAATTTTGGGAGTTTCCGGTGGCGGTACAGCTTCTACCTTAAATTTTAACTACGATGCTTTATCGGACTTCTCCGGAACAACCACTGCTTTAGTTATTAGCCAAGATTTAACGCTTTACGGCGACGCAATAATTACTCAAACCGCAGGCTCAACTTCTACTATTCTTTCCAGAATAAATATTTGGGCTGGTGGGGATGCCACCATTACTGGGACGATTAATGCAGCAGAAAAGGGTTATAAATCTACTTATGGTCCTGGTACAGGCCCTGCGAATTCCGGCGTGGGCGGCTCCTACGGGGGGCTTGGAGGCGATAGGGATGAAAACATTGAAACTTACGGAACTACATATGGTTCTTACAAAGAACCAATTGACCTCGGAAGTGGTGGAGCCTATTCTGATGCTGGCTGTATTAAACCTACTACCGGTGGTGGTGCAGTGAAATTAACCGTGATTGGCACTACAACTATAGCCGGTCTGATAGATGTCAACGGTGAAGGTGATGTTAACGAGTGTTGCTGTAAGAAGGCCGGCGGCGGTAGCGGTGGAAGCATTTGGATAGATACCGGAACCATGTCCGGAAGCGGGATTTTAAAAACTACGGGAAAAGGTGGGGCTAGCTGGGGTGGTGGCGAAACAGGAGCAGGCAGTGGCGGAAGAATCGCTGTTTATTACACGACGGATAACGGCTCGTGGGATTTAAGATCTTACGGTGGAACTAGTGATGCTGAAAGACATAGAGGTGGAGCGGGAACCATTTATAAAAAAGATAAAAATCAAGGTTTTGGCGAACTAATTATTGACAATAATGACAATGGCGGTAGTGATTATACCGTGTTTGGGTATACGCCTTTGGGGATGGGAGATGAAGATAATTTTGAATGCGCTTCCACAACCATCACTAATTCTTCCTTTGTGTATTTAGCTTCTACAACCGCTGCCTCGCTGAGCGCATCTTCTACTTATTTGTCAATTATAGATAATGCTGTTTACGACTCCGTAGCTACATCAACGTTTACTTATTCCACTTTGAATTGGACGAGCAGTGGTAATGTTTTTGATTCGGGCGGAAATTTTGCGGCAATAAACGAGAACCAGGACATTAGCATACCTTCTGGAGGAATACTTTCTTTTAACATCGCGACTACCACAGGACCTAGTAGAACTTACGATAATGTCACGGTAGATGGCATCATTACCCATCGTTATAACAACAATGCTACAAGTGGAACAGAAAGTCTTTGCAAACTTGACTGGAAGATAAATGGAGATTTAACAGTGAACGCCGGAGGTAGCATAAGCGTTGATTCCAAAGGTTACCCATCTTCCGAAGGACCAGGAGAGGGTACCAATGGAGGAACCACAGCAAGCGGTGCCTCCCACGGCGGTATTGGTGGTACAGGTCAGGCAGGAGAAGCGCCTGGGGAAGTCTATGGCTCGCTCATTCAACCGACAACCCTGGGTAGTGGCGGCGGTTATCATGGTGCAGCCGGGGGTGTTGGAGGCGGTGCTATAAAACTCGAGGTTACGGGGACTTCTACAATAGAAGGTTCTATCAGCGCAGACGCTGCCGCAGCCACTGGAACTTGTGGCGGTAGACCAGGAGGCGGAGCCGGGGGCAGCGTGTATCTTCAAACAAACGTGTTGGCGGGGAGTGGCTCTGTTACTGTCACTGGTTCTAAAGGTAATGGTTGTGGAGGCTCAAGTGGCGCTAACGCTGACGGCGGCGGCGGACGTGTTGCAGTTTATTATACTACGGACAGTTCAACCGTTAGTTATTCAGTTAATGGGGGAATTAGCAGTAATAGCTCCACGCGCATTGGTGGCAGTGGTACCTTGTATAGAAAATCTACCACCCAAAGTTACGGCGATTTGATTTTAAACAACTCAGCCGGCGGCGGAAGTGACGAACGGTATATGGGCTGGACAAAACTTGGTTATATCGCCGGGGAGTCTCTGGAATTTGATTCCATAACCGCGACCAGTTCTGCGGCGTTTTATTTCTCATCCTCAACGGCAGCTTCTTTAACAGCTTCTGCCACCGCAATCACTCTTTCCGGCAACGGTATGTATGATGCCCTTGCTACTTCAACTTTGAATTACTCCACATTAAGTTGGGATGGAGGAGTAATCAGAGACTCTGGCGGAACTTTCCAGTTGTTGGCGCAAAATCAGAATTTGACTGTTCCTACGGGCTCCATTTTGATTTTTAATGTTGCGACTACAACCACTCCAAGTAAAACTTATAACAATCTTATCGTAAATGGTACTTTAACGCAGGGGTATAATGAAAACGCTACTACTGGTACGCAAAGTTTGATTAAGCTAGATTTACAAATTAATGGAGATTTAACTGTAAATTCAGGCGGAGAGATTAATGCCGATTACAAAGGTTATTTTAAGAGTTATGGCCCAGGTTCAGGAGCCGGTGCTGTAAATGGTTCAGGCGGTGCAGGAGGTTCTTATGGAGGACTAGGCGGCGACGGAAGCGGGGCGGTTGCGAGCGGTACTTACGGAAGCTTAACGGATCCAGTGGATTTGGGAAGCGGCGGAGCGAGGGAAGGAACGAATAGTCTGACTAGCGGAAGTGCAGGAGGTGGTGCCGTAATTTTAAATGTTACAGGTACAGTCACAATTGACGGTTCTGTTTCTGCCATTGGAGAACAACATTCTTACAGTACCGGATGTCACTTCGATTATGACGGCGGCGGCAGCGGAGGTACCATAAATCTTACTACCAACAATTTAGCAGGTAGCGGAAGTATGAACGTCCGCGGAGGTTTGGTGACAACTAGTTGTTATGCCCATGGCGGCAACGGCAGTGGAGGAAGAGTTGCTATTAAATACAACGGAACGGATAGCTCCAGTATCAGTTATGTGACCCGCGGAGGTTACAATTATTACCGTTATGGCGGCAGTGGAACTTTGTACAAAAAAGGCCCGAGCGACACCTTTGGGCACTTAACTTTCAATAACGGCGGCACAGGTGGTACGGACGACAGGGTGTACGGAAGGAGCCCGTACGGCCTGGCTGCTGGCGATTTGTTAGAATTAGACTCCATTACCGCCACAAGTACTGCGCTATTGTACTTGAGTACTAGCACGGCTGCAAGCTTGACAGTTTCTACCACAGTTTTAACCTTGTCAGGTAACGGACTGTACGAGGCTATTGCGACTTCAACTCTGAATTATTCCAGCATAAACTGGGAAGGTGGGCAGATTAGGGACACTGGAGGCACTTTAGACGCCATTGCAGAAAACCAGGATTTAACCATACCTACAGATGCCATTTTAATTTTTAATGTAGCAACTTCTACGGGGCCTTCCAGGACTTACAACAATGTGACCATAAATGGCAATCTAGTTCATTCCTATAACGACAACGCAACTACCGGCACGCAAAGTTTATATAAGATTTACTGGCAGGTAAACGGAGATTTTACTTTGAATTCCGGCGCTAGCATTAATTTGAATTCTAGAGGGTATTCTATAGGGGAAGGGCCTGGTTCGCCCACGGATAGCAATCATCCAGGAGGAGCTTCATACGGTGGATTAGGTGGCGACGGGACCGATACGCCTGCTGGCTCAGTTTATGGTTCAACAAGTTCGCCTGTGCATTTAGGCAGCGGCGCGGGGATAGATACCGGTTCAGGAGCAGGAAGCAATGGACAGGGTGGCGGTGCCTTTATTTTGATCGCTACCGGAACTACCACTATAGATGGTGATATAAGTGTAAATGGCGCTCAGGGTTCAGGCCTTGACCCTTCCGGAGCGAGTGGGGGTTCAATATATATTACTACCAACGCTTTTGCCGGTACCGGATCCCTTACTGCCACGGGCGCCAATGCTATAAACGGTGGTGGTGCTGGAGGAGGCGGAAGAATTTCGGCGGTATATACAATATATAATGGGACTTTAACTAGAAGCGTCCTTGGTGGTACAGGCGGCACTAACCCTGGCAGTGCGGGAACTTTGTATCCCAATGAGGACCCCGAGCTTTCTACGGAAGCGGCTAGCAGCGTGAGCGTCAATACCGCGACCGGCAACGGGACAATTACGCTTTTGGGATGGACAGCTATTTCACAACACGGGCATGTATGGAGCACAACCAGCAGCCCAACCCTTGCAGTCAACGATGGTTTCTCCACACTAGGTTCAAAAAGCAGCAGCGGAAGCTTTACATCCAGCCTGACAAGCCTTTCTGGGGATATTACTTACTACATTAGAAGTTACGCCACGGCCTCTACCACGGTTTACGGCGATGAGCAAACCTTTACCACCCAGAGCTTCATCCAGGCAAGTTTTAGATTCTATGAAAATATCGACGCGCTGCAGCCAAGCACTGCCATTGCTCTGCAAAACGCCACTTCCACGGTTTATTCCACAAGCAGCCCCGTAAGGTTAAGAATTAATCTTACTACCAATAATCAAAGTATTCCTCTTAGTACAGAAAGTTTTAAATTGCAGGTCGCGACCTCCACGCTGGGCACTTGGACCGACGTGGAAAGTTTCAGTTACTTGTCATTTTACGACAACCCCAGCATTGCCTCAGGCACGACAATATCCTCAGTCCTGCTTTCCGACTCTGATGTTCTGGGAGCTTACATGGAAAGCGGCACTACAGTCGTAAACCCGTTTGAAGTGCCTGCCGGCCAAACGATTGAATACGATTTTGCCTTGGATTTGCAAAATGCTTTGGTCGATACTTTTTATTATTTCCGGCTGGTGCAAAGCGACGGCACGGTTTTTGATGCCTATACTAACTACGCGATTTTAGAAGTCAGCAACGTACCGCCTCCGAATATTCCTACTAGCCTGCTTGTTACCGCGGATTCAGCCATTCAAGTAACGTTCTCCTGGTCGGAAAACGGCAATGGTTCTGGTGTTGAATACTACGCGGAAAATATTTCTACTGGCGCGGT
>CAZLQG010000002.1:0-45883 GCA_964561655.1 uncultured Candidatus Saccharibacteria bacterium
TAAAATCAGATTCATTAAATCTTTTTTGGGTAATTTTTGTGCTGCCTCTATAATTTCCTTTAAGACAACATCAGTTGCCATCCAAGTCAAAGCCTGATCCAAATCCTGTGCTGTAGAAAGCCTTTCTACTGCCGGATAAAGCAAACTGTTGAATTTCATAAATGCAGCCTCGTTTAAGTCAGGGTGTTTCGTAAAAGCTTGCATGCTCCCATACTGTTTAATAAAGATTCTTATACTTTGGATCGTATTTTCCCTTGACCTTTCTAAATCTGTTCCTTCTTTACCCGTGTACATCTCATGCATTGCAGCATTTACCAATAAATTCCAAAATACAGAATAATCCAAATTATGCAGTAAAAATTCTTTTTGTTCTTTCGTAAATCTTTTTGTCTTTGACAAGAAAGCTTGAACGGCATCTTTCTGCTCTCCGCCGATTTTTATTCTAAATCTAGCCAAGGCGCTTTGCTGTTCTACCTGATCCAACATTAAAGCAATCTCATTCATCCGGATGCCCAAAGAAGGGTCCCTTTTAACCTGAATTCCCAGATATAGCCTATCTGTATCGGTTAGCGCGCTGAAAGCGGGATTCTCAAACAATTCTGTCAAGCTCTTTTCTCCGTTTGGCTCCCTATCCGGACCATTTGATCTTGAACTTTTTTCATTCATAACCCCATTATACCAAAACCCCGCCTTGGTGAATACCAAAGCGGGGTATCTTTTAGTATTCACTATTCGCTAACTTTTACATTCCCATTCCGCCCATTGGCGGCATTCCGCCGCCGGTTATAGGGCTTCCTTCCTTTGGCTCGGGCTTGTCCACGACCACGGCTTCTGTGATCACCAAAGTTGAGGCAATGGAAACCGCGTGTTCAAGTGCCAGACGAGTAACTTTCAAAGGGTCTACAATTCCTACTTTCATCATATCTTCCACTTTGCCCACTTCCCAATCGCTGTCGGAAATTTTGGAAAAATCATAACCGGCATGGGGCTTGCCGCTTGACTGGATAAAAGAAATTATCGGGGTAGGTTCAATTCCGGAATTGGCGGCAATTTGCCTTAAAGGCGCATCCAAGGAATCGCGCACCACTTTTACACCGGCCTTCTGCGCATAGGACAAATCTTTGCCGAACTCGTCGAGCTTGGGAGCGATTCTGGCAAAAGCCGCGCCGCCGCCTGCCACAATCCCCTCTTCTACCGCGGCCTTGGTGGCATTTAATGCGTCTTCAATTTTGAACTTTTTATGCTTCATTTCCGTTTCGGTAAAAGCGCCAACCTTAATTACGCCAACACCCCCGGCCAGCCTTGCCAAACGTTCCTGTAATTTCTCCTTGTCATAATCAGAGGTTGACTCTTTATATTCGTTTTTGATTTGCTGAATACGGGAATCAATCGCGCTCTTTTCGCCCTGCCCATCTATAATGGTGGTATTTTCTTTAGTGGCAACAACTTTGCGGGCCCGGCCTAACTGCTTAATCTCGGTATTTTCCAGTTTTAGCCCTAAGTCTTCGGAAATTACTTGCCCTCCCGTTAAAACTGCAATATCCTGCAACATTTCTTTTCTTCTGTCGCCAAAGCCCGGAGCCTTCACTGCCAAAACGTTAAAAGTGCCGCGCAGCTTGTTGACCACAAAAGTGGCCAAAGCTTCGCCTTCCACTTCATCGGCAATAATGACTATGTCTTTTTTTCCGCCTTGGGCAAGCTTCTCAAGTAGCGGCAAAATTTCCTGCACGCTGGAGATTTTTTTGTCCGTAATTAAAATATAGGGATCTTCCCAAACCGCTTCCATGCGGTCAGGATTTGTCATCATATACGCCGAAACAAAACCTTTGTCAAAACGCATGCCTTTTACTACTTCTTTTTCCAGACCCGTTGTCTGGCCTTCTTCCACGGTAATCACTCCTTCGTGCCCGACCTCTTCCATGGCTTCAGCAATTAACTTACCCACTTCCGAGTCTAAAGATGCAATGGTGGCTACTTGTTCAATTTCTTCCTTGATCTTTACCTCTTTTTTAACTTTTTTAAGCTCTTCCACCACAAAAGCCACGGCACTATCCATGCCCTTTTTAATTTCGTTGGCATGGGAAGAAGCCAAAGCTGCGGCCTCAAATGCCCTTTCTATCATTTTCTGCGCCAGCACCGTTGCCGTGGTAGTTCCGTCTCCCGCTTCTTCGTTGGTTTTATTAGCCACCTCCTGAATTAGTGAAGCGCCCACATTTTCAAACTTATCTTCAAGTTCAATGTCTTTGGCAACCGTAACGCCGTCGTCAGTGATGGTGGGGCTGCCAAAGCCTTTGTCTAAAATTACCGCTTTGCCGGTTGGCCCCAAAGTAACCCTAACCGCATCCGCGGCAATGTCCACTCCCTTTTTGACCGCCTGTTTAGCGGCAAATCCGTGTTTTAATATTTTTGCCATAAATAACTCCTTTTGTCGTAAATCTCAAGATCCAAGATGCCAAGTTCCAAACAAACTCTTAATTTCAGGCTTTAAGATTTGATTATTGATACTTGTTTGGTTCTTGTGATTTGGTCCTTGGTTCTTAATATTTTATTCCACTAAAGCCAAAACGTCGCTGTCGTCTTTCTCTTTGCCCACATACAAGATTTTATATTCGACCTTTTTGCCGTCTTCTTCCATCTCCACTTCTTCACCCGCGTATTTGCCAAAAACGACTTTATCCCCCACTTTCAGACCAAGCTTAGAAATTTCGTCGCCATTGCCAACTTCCACCACCCTGCCTATGGCTTTCTTTTCCTTGTCGGCGGTGTCGGGCAAAACAATACCGCTTTTGGTTACTTCCTCCTGGCTTTCCTGTTTTATCAAAATTCTGTCG
The DNA here is from genome assembly GCA_964561655.1 of uncultured Candidatus Saccharibacteria bacterium. Lineage (GTDB taxonomy): Bacteria > Patescibacteriota > Doudnabacteria > UBA920 > UBA920 > CAZLQG01. The sequence goes on from CAZLQG010000002.1 coordinate 2,832, forward strand.
CCTAAAGGTTTTACTTTCATAACTTTGCTCCTTAATTATTATTTAATATCCTCTAGATGATTTGAGGATGATTTAGCACTCAAACTAATTGAGTGCTAATGGTTTGCTAAATGCTATTTTAAGGCATCTCTATATTCCCTGTCAAGTGTTTCCTGCCCGCCTTTTGATGTTATAATGCCCTTATGAATAACGCCTATAATGATAACAAAACTTCCACAGCTTATCAAGCTTTTTTAGATTCAAAAAATGGCCAAATATTTAAACAAATTACTGGCCAGGCCATTTTACAAAGACTGCCTCAAGCGCCGGCTGTAATTTTAGATGCCGGCTGTGGAAGCGGTTGGCTTTCGGGTAAAATTGCCAAAACAGGACATACAGTATCAGCATGCGATGATTCCGAGGAGCTGCTAAAAAAAGCTAAAAACGATTTTCCTAATATTGATTTTAAACAGGCAAATTTAGAAAAGCCACTGCCTTTTGCTCAAAACCAGTTCGATGCAGTAGTTTTAAACATGGTCCTGCACGATTTGGAAGACCAGCCAAAGGCAATAAATAATTTAAAAACCGTGCTTAAGCCCAACGGCAAAATTATTGCCACAATCGTTAATCCTTATTACGGCTATCCGGTCGCTGTCTGGAAACGAGGCTTTTCAGGTTTTCTTTTGCGCAAAAAACCAAAAATCAAATTAGCCAAAGCCTATAACCGCTTGGCGGAAGCAGGGTCTGACAAATCTTATTTGTGGAATGAAGTTTTAAAGTCCCGTTTCTATCCCCTTTCAGAGCATCTCAATAATTTCATTAAAGCAAATTTTGTTTTAAATTATTACGAAGATATAAAAACCCAAAAAGATGCTTCGGGATTTAACTTAAACTATCAACTTTTCCGCGTGCCCATAATTCTACTGCTCGAGTTTAAAAAAGTCGACTAGCAATTTTTGCTGCTTGCTGCCCGGATGAAAAGAGAGTTCGTCTTCACTTACCAAAATGAACTCTTCTTTTTTTATGCGCGGTAGCTGCAGGCGCTTTAACAATTTTTCCAGCAGACGGCCACAAGCGTTATTAAATAAACTCTCCAAAAGCCTCTGGACACTTGGCTGTTTGATTGGCCCGCTATCTTCCATCAACTGCCAATTCGGAAAAAAGGTTTGCATCCAGTCCGAATTATTTTTTTGAAATTCCAAAATACCATGAGCATAAACCAAAGGCCGTAGTTTAATATATTCCATTGCGGTGTACAAGTTCCTAAGTTGGCCTATTTTTTTACCTTCCGCCAAATAATGGTTCAAACAAAACCTGTTGGCAATTTTGCCCCCATACCTTCTTAAACCTAAAATCTGAAAATGGGCGGTCACCAAAGTCCTGGCAAGCCAAATGAATTTAGGTTCCACCAAAATAAATAAATCTATATCGGACAAAGGTTTCTGTTGGCCCAGGGCCTGCGAGCCGGTAAGGCCTACGCCTCTGATGAACGGCAAATACTTCAATCCGCCAATGTATTTTTTTATTAGCTTCTCCCTTTTTATGCCGTACAAATAATTTTCAAGCCGGTCTTTGACAATTTCCCGCCTGCCGGCCAAATAATAAAATCCTTCCAGGTTTTCCACTGTTCCCTGGCATTCGCTTTCCAAAGCTTCCAGCACTTCCCCCATGCTCAATTCTTTATCTGAATAATTATTTTCCAACAACTCCCCGTCTAATTCCAACTTAATACTCTCCAAATCGGCAATTAGAAACTTGTGCAATTCCGGCAAAGTCAAAGGCCAGTCCTGTAGGTCAAAAAAACGGAGAGTTGATAGGATTTGATTTTTGAGCATTCTTAAAATTTCTAATTAACCTAATTGACTAATTATTCTAAACAATACCTAAATTCCAATTCCCAAAATAAGGGCATTAGTCATTGGTGCTTGTTTAGGTCAATTAGAATAATTTATAATCCCAACTTATCCAGCGTTATCTCTTCCCACTCCCCCAAATCATCTTCTTTAAACACCCGCAATTTGTGACTAAATTCCGTGTCGGAAAATTTATATTCTGTCCTGGCTGTATCCCCCGCCCTATGCGAAAAATGCTGCTTCTTTTCTAAAACCACAGGGCGATTCTCCCGCACCAATTTGTAGCGAACACCATCAACATGGTCAAAAATCAAAACATCCTGCGTTCCTTGATTTTGCGGCCCGTCCATAGTTTCCACCATTAAATCTTCCGTTGTAAGTGTAACGTCCTTAAAATTCTTCTTTGCCATCTCCACTAATTGTTGCCAACGATCGTCGTTCATATTTTTTCTACCCAATACGAAAGGTGCTAGATCCTAAATTTGGCATTTCGTAAAGTTATTGCAGTCCGTTTAAATACACACTGCTTAAACTGCCTAAAGACTTCATGACCATGGGTAGCAAGACCACGATGGACAACAATGGCAGCACGATTAAAATAATAGTGATATACAGCTGCCATCTCATATAGTTCATAGTCTTGCGAGTGTTTTCATAAATAGCCTGAAGCATTTCCTCCTGGCTTACGGTTTGTTTATCCTGATTATGATTATTTTCCATTTTTTCCTTTCTCAAAAACATGATACTTTATACATTATACTTTATACTATTTCTGGCATCTTGGACAATATGAGCCCGTACGGCCGTTTAATTTAATCGATTTGATAATTGAGCTGCACTTTTTACATTTCTCCCCGCTTCTTCCGTAAACGAAATGGAGCTTGCCCATCTGCCCCCAACTGCCGTCGGTGCGCACGAAATCCCCCACCGATGAACCCTTGGCCTTTATTGCCCTGCTTAAAACTTCCTTGATGTTTTTATATATTTCCCTTAATTCTTGATTCTTGATACTTGCTACTTTTCTCTCCGGCTTTACTCCGGCATGGAATAAAATTTCGTCACTGTAGATATTTCCTATCCCAGCCACAACTTTTGGGTCCATCAAAACCTGTTTAATTTTGCCCTTGGGCTTCTTACCGACTGTGAACTCGAAAGCCTTAAGTGTAAACTTTTTATCCAAGGGTTCCGGACCAAACTCGCTTAAATCTTTCACCCTGCCGATTTCGTCATCGCGGACAATTTTCAAATAGCCGAATTTGCGAATATCGTTAAAAAACAACCTTGAACCATCATTAAAAATAAAAATCACGTGCGTGTGCTTGGAAGGTAAAAGTTCTTTGGGCGCGGTAAGCGTATTGATTAAACGATAATAACCTCTGGTTTTCGCCCGCAATTTTTTATCCTCGTAAATAAACTGTCCGGTCATCTTTAAATGAACCAACAGCAAGAGCGAAGCTCTCACCTCTTTATCCTCCCCATGATTTGGGGAAGGTCCTCCGCCAGTGGCGGAGGGGGAGAGGTTGATAATCAAAAGTTTCGCGCGCCGCCTTACCGACAAAATCCTCTGCCTTTTCAATAACTTTATGAACTTTATAACTTTATAACTTTTAACTATCCTGGTGTTGGACACAACATCAGGACCTATCGCGACCATCTTCGGCGCTTTAACTACCACCGACTTGATGATTTTGTTTTTTAGCTTGCGATTTAATTCGCTTGCTATTATTTCTACTTCGGGCAGTTCTGGCATAAAAATTAAAGAGCCCTCCGAGCATCTTTTTTATTTTATAGATTTCGCGAAGCGATACAAAAATTTTACGTTTTTCGCTTTAAATTCTTAGCTCTCCTATTATATCATTGAGGGTTAAAAAATGTTATAATACTGTTAATATGCAAGAATTCTTTGGCGCCATCCCGCATCAATTCAGTGAAAAAGACAAAGCCCTTTTGGCCAAGGCTTATGAGTTTGCCCAAAAAGCCCATGCCGGCCACAAACGGCTGAGCGGCAGAAACTATTTTGAACACCCCAAACAGTCGGCGATTATTTTAGGGCAGATATTTCCTGACGCTCCGACTTTGGCCGCCACATTAATGCATGACATTCCCGAAGACACTCCTCTCAATTTGGCGGATGTAAAAAAAGAATTCGGGGACGAGATTGCCAAACTTATAGATGGCGTTACCCAGCTCGGACACGTAAGGATGAAAAACAGCCAGGACAAATACTACGTGGAAAACCTGCGCAAACTTTTTATTGCCACCAGCCAGGACGTGCGGGTAATTTTAATTAAGCTCGCCGACCGCATCCACAACATGAGGACGATTGAATTTATTCTGAAAGAAAAGCAAATTAAAATTGCCACGGAAACTTTGGAAATTTTTGCCCCCATTGCCGCGCGCTTGGGCATCAACAACTGGAAAGACGAACTGCAAGACTTAGCGTTCAGAATTGTCCAGCCGCAGGAATTCATCCAAACCCATAAAACCCTAAAGTCAATTCTGGAAAAAAAGGAACAGAACGTCAAAGATATGCAAAAACAGCTGGTGCAAGTTTTAAGAACAGAAGGCATAAAATTTGTAGACATAACTGGCAGAGTCAAACGGCTTTATTCGCTCTACCAAAAACTTAAAAAATACGAAGGCGACATCAATAAAATTTACGACATTATCGCCTTAAGGGTAATCACCAAGACCACCGCCGACTGCTATTCCGCCCTTGGAGCCATACATAAATATTTCCAACCCCTGCCCAACCGCATCAAAGATTATATTGCCAACCCCAAACCCAACGGCTACCAAAGCATCCACACCACGGTGTTTGACAAAAACAACGAAGCCTTTGAAATCCAAATCAGAACGGACCTGATGCACGAAGAGGCGGAGCGCGGCATCGCGGCGCACTGGTTTTATGCCGAAGAAGGCAAGCCGGAAAGCGGGGTTAAAACGCAATCCCAATGGATCAAAGAACTCCGCGCTTGGCAGGAAGAAACCATGAACCCGGAAGAATTTTTGGAAAACTTAAAGATAGATTTGTTCCGCCATCGCATTTTTGTCTATACCCCCAAAGGCGACATTAAAGATTTGCCGCTAGGCGCCACGGTGATTGATTTTGCTTTTGCCGTACATACCGACTTGGGTTACCACATGATGGGAGCCAAAATAAACGACAAAATGGCCAGTATTTACGGCGAACTGGAAACGGAGGACGTGGTGGAAATCATAAAAACCAAACAGCCGGCGAAAATCTCTCCTGACTGGCTGAAAGCCGCGAAAACACCAAGCGCCCGCAACAAAATCCGCCATTATCTAAGCAAAAACAAAAGCGGGCTAATTGAAAGAGTGAGAGGCCTAATCGGAAAATAAATCCCGAGCCCCAAAATCAAAACTCCCCTGCTTTGGGGAAGTTTTTCAAATTGTTTATGATATTCCCGCCTGCCAAAGCCTGTTATTGATTACTTGTTAAGCCTAGGAAGCTTATCAGATAATTGATATCTGAAGAACTAAGATAGAAGGTATATGGCGGACAGGTGTGTATCTGTAAATTTATCTAAAACATAATGTCTTCCTCTGCCCGCTTGTAGCTATGAATTTCTTCTTTAGAAAACCATAAGACTATTTCGTTATTTGCTTCCTCGGGGGTTTCGCTAGCATGCATGATATTATGAATGGCGCGGCGCTCAACATTAGCCACAGAAGGGCTGTCCACACTGTAATCGCCACGAATCGTGCCCATTTCCGCAAACACCGGCAAAGTGTTGCCCGCAAGCTTCCTTACCATGTCAATCGCGTGGATGCCCTGAATAACCATGGCCACCACCGGCCCGCTGGTTAAATATTCAACCAGAGCTTCTTTGACCATTTTGCCAATCTCTTTAGGATCATCGGTCCCCTGGGCGCTTACCGCGTCAATTCCATATTCGGCAAAAGTTTTTAAGGTTTTTTGCCCCAAGCGCTCCATCCATTCTTCGCTTGCAGGCAGATGCTTTTCCGCGTGCTCGCGGCCAATCTGCACCATCTTTAAAGCAATCACTTTAAGCCCTCTTCTTTCGATCCGTTTAACGACCTCGCCAACCAATCCGCGCTTGACGCCATCGGGCTTTACCAGCACCAAAGTTTTTTCTTGTTTAATATGTTCCATATATGCTTTTGATTACTATTTACTAATTACTATTGACTATAATTGCTTTTTCAATTACCACTGGAAAAACCGGCTTGCCGTCCGTGGGCCCAAGTCCCGGCGTAATGTCTACTTGGCCTATTTTATCCACCGCGGCCTGCCCGGAAACCACCCTGCCAAAAATTGTATAGTCATTGGGCAAAGAAGCGTCTTCCAGCATTATAAAAAATTGGCTGGTGTTAGTATTGGACCCGCGGTTCGCCATAGCCAGCACGCCTTTTTTGTATCCTTGTTTATAGCTTTCTTTTTGCGGATCCAACTCGTCTACAAATTCTCCTCCAAAAGCGCTCTCGCCCCCGCTTCCCGTGCCAGTGGGATCCCCGCTCTGGATTACAAAACCTTTGGCCACTCGATGGAAAGTAAGACAGTCATAATAGCCTGCGTTTACCAACCTTAAAAAATTCTCCACCGCCAAAGGCGCATCCTTCTCGTACAATTCCAAACTAATTTTACCAAAATCTCTTACCAAAAACTCCACGGTTTTATTTTTGATGTCAATCTGCCCGGTTTGAAGTTTTTCCCGGTCAAAAACCCTTTGGCAATTATTCAAATTTTCCTCCAAAAGCCCCTGCACCTGCCCTTCCGCTTCTCCAGCCGGCATTGATTGGTCGCTGTTGTCCGCTGCTTGCGTTTGCTGCTTTTCTGAATCAAACGCTTTTTCCTGGCCATTCAGCCCAAGTCGCCAAAAAACAAAAAAACCGGCGGCCAAAATTACAATTGCAATAAGCGTATAAGCTAAAATCTTGTTTGACATAGGAAATTCTCAAAAATTAAGATTGGTAATATCTTACCATACTGCGGCCGATTTTTCAACCGTTTTTCAAAGCTTTAAAATTCAACCTTTTTAAAAATAAATAAAACCCGGATATTAAAAAACTAAAAATAATCAGCCCACCCGCAGAAAACTTAACTTCCACACTGGCAAACGGCAAAGCAGCGAAACATTCCGCCACCTTCAAGATATAAGCCAAAAGCCAGTCGGCCAAAAGCGCAAACCCAGGCGAAACCAAAGGCAGCGCGATTAAAAACCCAAATAACATGGCCCAAGGCACGACAGGCAAAACCAAAACATTAACCACTAAAGCCACCACGCTTAAGCGTCCAAAATAAAACAACACCAAAGGCAAGGTCGTAAGGGTCGCCGCGAAAGTCGCTAATATTATGCCCTTTGCCCCTAAAAATTCCGGCCACTCTGCCATCAATTTTTCCAGCTGGGGCAGCAAATAAACAATCCCCATGGTGGCCACGAACGAAAGCTGAAAACTAATATCCCAATATAAAATTTTAGGATTAATTAAAAGCATGCCCGAACCGGCCAAAGCCAAGGCCGGGGTAATGGCATACATCCGGCCGATATTAAAAGAAATTAAAAGCAAAGCCCCCATTATGCCTGCGCGCATTACAGAGGCCGACCCGCCGGAAAGCACCACAAAGCCGATGATGATGGCAAGCGAAATCCAAAAGCTAGTCCGCCTGCCAAACAGGCGCGCCAGGGCCGCAAGCGCGGAAATAATTATGGTAATGTTAAAGCCGGAAATTGCCACAATATGCGAGGTGCCAGTGGTATTGAAGTTGTCTATAACGCTCTGAGGCAGGGTTTTTCTGGCGCCTATCAGTACTCCTAAAAGCAGACTGCTCTTGGGCTCTTTTAAATATTTACCGACGTGCCGCGCGAAAGCGTACTTGATTTTAAGCAAAGCCTCTTTTACCGGATTTAATTTTGAATTTTTTAAAACTAAAATTTTTGGGTACGACATCAAAGCATACACGTTAAACCGCTGTAAATATCCCGGGTAATCAAAATCTTCAAAAATTTTGGGCTCTTTGAGTTTACCTTCCACGACAACCCAATCGCCGTAAAAATATTCATTGGCTTTGGTGGTAGTCAAAAGTATGCGCTGATGACGGTTGTTTGGCTGAAAGGTAATCATTTGTTTGTCTGTGCGGATGTCTATATCTTCCACAATATATCCTTCCAGCTTTTGTTTAGTTTCTATTATGCTTCCAAACTCATTATCCTTTAAGGTTGATTGGAATCTGGACACGCCCGCACAAACAAAAAAAACCAGCGCCATTGCAAGCGCTGTTTTGAAATATTTAGAATAAAAGGCCAAGGCAAAACCGGCCGCGGCAATAGCCATCGGTAAAAAGATGATTTGTCTGCCAGGTGTATAAACCGATGCAATAAAAACGCCGAGCGCAAAACTCACGCAGACTAAAACAAAAATTCTGCTTTTACTCATTTATTTCAAAAACTTTTTGTTTTGATTTCTGCCCGCTAATTAAGCTTATTTGGTATTTCTTTACGTTCAGATGTTTGGCAAGCGCGACAATCACCGCCCTATTCGCCCTGCCTTCCAAAGGCGGCTCACTTACATAAACATGCAAACCCCCAAGCAGATCTTTTTCTATTCGCGGCTTTTTGGAGTTAGGATGGACAATTACAGTAAACTTCATATTTTCTCTAAGGACTAGTTTCTTCATCAACGGCTTCGTCTATCTTCAAAAAATGGTTTCTTAGACTTTTTAGCCTGCCTGCATTAATGGTCTTTATCTCTCCTTCCTCCAACTTAATTTGAACCTCTGTCAAAAGTCCATTGTTCCAATCTGTTGCGATTATTTCTCCTCTGGTACCGTCTTCAATCCCTGAAGACGCCAATCCAATAGACTGGACTAGATCTCCCTTTGCAAACCCTCCTCCTTTAGCAAACTCTCCTGATAGATGATCCTCCGCCATTTCTGCCGTATGATCATAAGTAACTATTTCTTCTTTACTCATTTTTGTCCCTTCCTAAATTTATAATCTTATTTTGTATTTTTCCAAAAAATACGGCAATTGGGAATGAAGTTCGTTTTCAGCTGGAAGATTATTTAGCGTAAACCATTTCACTTCATCAAACTTGTAAGGTTCGCCGTTATTTACTTGGGCAGGATCTATTAAAACTTTAAAATCTAAAGTTACCCAATGGGTAGGCCTGCCTTTATGCTTTCTATTAATGACATTGCGGAACCCCAAAAACTCATAACTTAAAATCTCTGCGCAATATTCTTCTTTAATTTCCGTTCTTAACCTGTTTTCTATTTCATCGCCGAACTCAAGCCCTCCGGCGCCAATGTCCCATCGGTCATGTTCGTCCCTGCAATTTTTGCTCCTTTTGGCCATTAAAAGATTCCCTTTACCATCATGACAAAAGAAAACCGTGGCAACTCCAATATAATCCTGCCCTTTAATCATTCTTATTTAAAGATGTTTGATATTTGAAATTTGATATTTGAAATTTTCTGACAAGTGCATACCCCCCAAACAAAGCCACGCTGTAAAACAAATCACCCATTAAAGTGCCACGCAAAAACGGCAGGCCGTTGATGTATGACTGGATAATTCCAAAAAAGTTATGCGGGTAGCTAGGATACAAAAACGCAAAGTTGGTTACAAGAAAAAAGATTATGGAAGCGCCGACTGAAGAGCCTAAAATTTTAAGCCAGCGATGATTTTTGTTTTGTCTAATCCACCAGCCGAAAAACACTCCTACAAGATGAGACAAATATACGGCAACCATCAGTGGCCAGGCGAAAAACCCCAAAAAGATGTCGGAAACAAAGCGCACGGCCAAGGGAATCGTTATTGCCTGCTTTTTTGGCAAATAAACCGCGCTAAAAATCGCCAAAGCGGTAACTGGCGCAAAGTTCGGCATATGCGGAATAAACCTGGTTGCTATTGCTAAAACAATAATTAAATAAATCATAAAATATTATTGTTCATATTGTCCAAAATTTAAATGAATAACCACGATTTATGGCAATCTTGTCATTCTTGGTCAATCTTATTTAATCTTGTCAATTATTCTATCTTCTCCAACTTCCACTCAATCCTGTCGCCGTCTTTTGGGTGGTACTGGCTGGCTCCCACCTGCGCCTGCTCGCCGTTTACATAAAACGCCCAAAATTCCGTTGTGCCATCCGCTTTTTTGCCGTCAATACTTTCCACGAATTCGCCCACTCCGGCAAATTCTTTAGTTTCCACCTGGTGACCGCTTTTTAGCAAATCCAGTGCCGATTTATTCTCATCGGCATAAAAATTAAACAGCTGGTCGCCACGGTCTAGCTCAAAAACCTGATGCGAAACCTGCACCCTTGGCCTTTGGCTTTCCACAATTCGGGTTGCATCGTCCTGCTTAACCTGATTACACCCCGCCGCCACTAAAACCAGAGCCAACGATAACAAAATAAGTTTGGAAATCTTTTTCATTGAAAATTGTTTTAAAATTTATTAATAATCAATCCCCCGTTGCGCCAATATCCCCTTGTAGTATGAATGCCTTACCATTTTCATTTCCGTGACTAAATCGCACATGTCTAAAATTTTAGGGTATTTGTTATGCCCGGTCAACACCAAATGCTGGAGGGGTTTCTTGATTTTGATAATATCAACAATGTCCCTTTCTTCCAAAAGCCCGGACTCCAGCGCAGAAATAATTTCATCCAAAATTACTACTTGATATTTGCCGCTGGTGATAATTTTCTTTGCCCGGTTTAGCCCTTCCAGCGCTTGTTTTATATGCGCTTCCCTTTCCTTTTTGTCGCCCAAGATGCCCACAAAACCCAGTCCCACCTGTTCGTTGTCGATTTTACCCACGGCTGATGGATAACTGATGTTATCAAAAAATTCTATTTCACTGGAAACCGGCCACTCCCCTTTTTCTTTTTTATTGGTTGATAATAGTTTAGCCTTTACAAACTGCAAAATATAAACGTTCATGCCAGCCCCGGAAGCCCTTACCGCCATGCCCATCGCCGCCGTGGTCTTTCCCTTCCCCGCGCCCAAATAGCAAATCACTAACCCCTTCGGCTCGTCGGAAAATGCTGTCGGCATTTTTATCTTTTGTTTCTTTCCCGCCATAATTTTTTAAGGCGGCGGTTACCCGCCGCCTTTGCATTTTTAGATTATTTAATAGCGCCGAGCGGATCGAATTCATTTCGGCCGCGAGGCAACAATACTTTGGAAGGGAGGAGCCCCGATGAAATCGGGGCGAGTGGGAAGGGAAACCTTTTACGAAAGGTTTTCCTCCCAGTAACTATCCGCATTTTGAGTACCCGCAACCGTCGCACTTCATGCAGCCTTCGGCAAAAAACAGCATACACCCGCAGTCCGGGCAGACCGGCGAATTGCCTAGGTTGGCGATGGAAATTTTTTCTTTTTTTTGGTAAGTAAGCCGTTTGTCGCCAACGGTTTGCGATGATTTGATTTCCGCTGTTACGGTTTCGGAAATTTTAGACACTTTCGGTTTTTCTTTAGTAATTTTCGGCTTTTCTTCTTTGCTTTGCGGCAACCCAAGCTGCTGCTGGTCGCGCTTAATGTGCTTTTCTAAAATTTTTGCAATCGCATCAGGCAAAGAAAAAATCATTTCCCCGTTGGAAAAGCTCACCTCCGGCCCACGAATGCCTTTAAGTTGAGAAATTACTTCTTCTGTGGCAATGTTGGAGCGAAGCGCCAGAGAAATCATTCTGGTTATGGCTTCCGTCTGGGCGCTAAAGAACCCGCCGGCCTTGCCCATAGTGGCAAAAACCTCAAACGGTCCATGCCCGTCTTCGTTGATGGTTACATACAAATGCCCATAGGCGGTATTCATTTTATAAGTCATGCCGTCAATTACGTCCGGCCTTTCGCGCGGGGCAATTTTAAGCTGGATGTTGCCGCCGGAGACGGACATAACTTCCTGCACCCTGTCAGGGTTGCCCGTTTTTTTGGCCTTTAATTGCTCCACCACATCTTTGCCGAGTTTGTTTTCGTCCGTGGCTAATATCTGCTCATCGCGGGAGCCGTCGCGGTAAATTGTTCCGCCCTTGCAGCCAAGCTCATGCATTAAAGCATAAAGCTGTTTGGTCTGCTCAATGGTGTAATCCTGCGGGGCGTTGACCGTTTTGCTAATGGCCGCATCCGTCCAGCGCTGCACCGCGGCCTGCACCCGCACGTGCTCTTCGGGGGTAAGTTCCATGGCGGTCACAAAATAGTCTGGAAGCTCCTCTCCCGGGTGGCTGTCAAGCCAGTCCTGGGCAAGTTTGATTTTTTCCTCATGTACCCCAAGGCGCGATTTCCTAAAATACGTCCAGGAAAAGAAAGGTTCAATCCCGGTGCTGGTTCCCACCATTGTGCCTACAGTGCCGGTTGGCGCCTGGGTTAAAATCGTCACGTTCCTGATGCCATGCTGCCTTACCATGTTGCGGATATATTCGGGCATATTCTGCATATAGCCACCCTGCAAAAACTTTTCTCCGTCAAACTGGAAAAAAGAACCTTTCTCGCGCGCCAGCTCCACCGAAGTTTCGTACGCGGTGACCGCGATAAACTGATACAGCTTGTCAATAAAATCTACGGCCTCCTTGCTTCCGTAGCGCAAACCCACATAAATCAGCATTTCGGCAAGGCCGATAGTGCCCATGCCCACCCGGCGTTCCGAGAATTGCTGTTTTTTATTCTCCTCAAAAAAGTACGGGGTAGCGTCTGTTACGTTGTCTTGGAACCTTACCGCCTCGCGCACCGTAAGCTTAAGCTTGTCCCACTGCACTTCGCGTTTTTCCTTGTCTACATGCTTGGCCAAATTCACGTGCCCCAAATTACACACGCCCCAGGCCGGAAGCGGCTGCTCACCGCAAGGATTAGTGCAGGGCAAATCCGCATAGTACCAGGAATTGGAATAAAATCTCGCACGGTCAATAAAATACATTCCCGGCTCCGCCGAAGCCCAAGCTGAAGTAATAATATTATCCCAAATATCAACCGCGCGCACAGTCTTGTGCTTAATTACTTTTCCGCCCATCTCCTTCCACTTTCTCAAATTTCCATCCCACTTGCTTTCGTACATAGAATCACTAGGGTCGGGAAAAACCAAATCCCAAGGCTTATCTTCTTTTACGGCCTGCATAAAATCGTCTGTGACCCCTACAGAAATATTGGCGTTGGTGATTTTGCCCATTTCGCGCTTAGCGCCGATAAATTCCATTACGTCCGGATGCCAAACGTTCAAAATAAGCATTAAAGCTCCCCTGCGGCTACCTCCCTGCTCAATTAAGCCCGTAACAAAGCTGTAAAGCGATGCCCAGGAAACGCTACCGCTGCTTCTTCCGTTTACGCCTTTTACGTAAGAATAGCGCGGCCGCAAGGAAGACACATTAATGCCCACGCCGCCGCCCCGGCTCATAATTTCCGCCATCTGGCCTAAAGTCTCAAAAATTCCGCCGCGGCTGTCTTTAGGACTGGGAATTACGTAACAATTATAAAAAGTAAGGTTCTGCCCCGTGCCCGCGCCGGTAAAAATTCTGCCGGCAGGCACGTACTTCCAGTCGTCCATTAAATCCCGAAATTTTTCTTCCCATTCTTTTTGTTTCTGAGGCGTTGCTTCCACACTGGCAATATGCTTGGCAATTCGGGCGAACATTTGTTCCGGTACGGTTTCCAAAGGCTTGTCTACATGCTCAATGGTTCTTTCTTCAATGGAGTTGTCACGCATTTTGACTTTTACCTGCTTAGTGTTCAAATCCAAAAAATTGATTGTGCCAATCTCTCTTTGTCCGGTTTTCGGATTCACCAAAACCACCACCGTGTCGCCCACGGCCAAACTTTCCCTTTTTACGTCCTTAACCGCATAGCGGTCCAAAAAAATTTTTTCTCCGAGTTCAGACAAAACATTCTTGGTTCTGGTTTGAAGATTTTCTTTAACTTGCATAAACTTACTGTTTTTCCCCACGACCGACGGTAGCGTGGTAAATTAAATGCTGTTGATTTTTAAATTTAAAATTTGTTTTTAAAATTACAAACTTATAGTTTGCGTAGTTCTTCTCTAAATTCATCCACGTCTTCAAACTGGCGGTAAACGGAAGCAAAACGAATATACGCGACCTTGTCCACTTTCTTTAATTTTTTCATAACAATCTCGCCGATATCCAAACTCTTTATTTCCCCTGCCTTGGCTTTTTTTTGAATGTCGCGTTCCGCCGCGGAAACCAACTTCCGAATGGTAACGTCGTTGTGCTCACGTTTCTCAAGCGCCCTTTTAATTCCCCTTTCCAGTTTCTCCCTGCTATACGGTTCGCTATGGCCGTCTTTCTTGATTATGTTAAGATCCAAAATTTCCAGCTGTTCGTACGTAGAAAACCTGAATTCGCATTTTTCGCATTCCCTTCTTCTGCGAATGGCAGTACCATCTTCCACCGGACGTGAGTCCAAAACTTTAGTGTCCGCATTTTGACAATTTGGGCAGTTCATATTCCAAAAAAAAGAGAAACAAAATAATAAGCTGGCAAAAGCTCAAAACCAACTAAATTTAAGGCAAATCCCGCTGGAAGCCTAAATTTAACCTTTTAAATTTAGGTTCTTATTTCTGATAACACTATATCTAGTAGAGCTCGCCTATTTATAATACTAAATATGGTAAAAAAGTAAAACCCTGTTAAACACAACCAAACTTAGAAAACCATTCCGGCTTATCCACAAAATAAAAAAATTCTTCTTTTCCGCTTTGGCCACAACCAGTAATGTCAAGCGGCTTTTATCTTTTATTTAAAGGATAAAAATATTTTTGTTAAAAATGCAAACGGGTCATATTGAATTTACAAAAAAGCAAAAAGCAGCAAAAAAATATTAAAATATTTTCATAAACATGAGCGGGCTTCAGATTTAAAAAGCCTCCCAATGCTGGAAGGCTTTTTAAACAATATGTTCGACTTACCTTATAAGTAAACCATATATGTCATCCACGCTAAAACCACTGTTTGATCTGGGGGCGAATATCATTGCGCCAGCGACTTTCCCCTGTAAAACTGCAACCGGCTGTTTATAAGCCAAGCTGACTTCAGATCTTTCCAGGCCTAAAAACTTAACCACCCCGCTCTGCTGTGCAAGCCATACCAGATTCTCGCCATAAACCTTATAATCAACTGCTAAAGGCTGGATAAAATTTGCAGAAAGAAAATTACTGTAGCTTTGAGCCACGTTGTCCACTACGGCTACCACTTTCTCCGGACTGAACGGGTCGGGAATGCTTGCGTAAGTTCCGGCTAAACTTGCGTCAGTCGCCGAAACGGCAAACAGGAACGCAAAACTAAAAAGTGCCGCGCCCACCAAGGACAAAACTTTTTCTGGAGTCTCTTTGATTAAAAATTCCGACATCGTACTTTCCCTCGCTAATAATTTTCAAGCCAAACCTTTTTACTAGCAAAAGAAGCATGCGCGCACGGACGCTCCTTTGTGCCAATAAACAAAATTCGCTTTTTATTTAATTGTTTTTTGTTTTTACCCTGTCAAATCCCACCGAAGGCGGGGACCCACAAAGTGGGTCATTTAACAAGGTGAATATTTTTTGTTTCTTTACAAGAAAGTTTCTCCGGTCCCGTTAGAGTTTTGTAACTACGTCATTAGATTATTAACAGTCTTAGTAATAAAAACTGTCAAATCAAAACTCAACATAGTTCCAAAACTCTAACGGGATAAACCGGAATCGACCTTTATCCAGCACTAATTTAAAAAAACAACCCCTAGGGCCCTTGGCCCAAAGTTGTTCCCTTTATAAAAAACCCAAAATGTTTTTTGTTTCCTAAAATCAGCGCTGGATGAACCTTCTATATCTATTATAGCACAAATTAAAAAATTTGTCTATAGATCAGACAAACTTTTTAAGCATCCCTAATTTTTAATTTTTGACGATTAAAAAAATTAAAAAACAAAGAAAGTATAAAACTATTTCATCTTCTTACGGATAAACGCCGGGATATCCAGTTCGTCTTCCTCTTCATTGCCTTCCGTCTCGTCCATGGTTTTAATCACCGGCGCAGGTTTAGGGCTAAATAGAGGCTTCCTTGCCTCACCAGGTGGTGTTTGAACGGGCCTTGTAAAAATTCTTGGTTCTGCCGGCTGTGGCCTTTCTTCCTCTCCAAGTCCCATAGAAATTTGGTTTGGGCGTTTGTTAGATTCATCAAAACCCGTGGCAATTACCGTAATGCGCACTTCATCGCCCAAAGATTCATCTATTACCGCGCCGAATTTAACCTTAGCGTCGCTGTCTATGCTCTTGGTAATAACCTTGGCCGCCTCGTCTATTTCAAACATTCCCAAATCTTTGCCCCCGGTGATATTAAACAGCACGCCTTGGGCGCCTTCAATGTTCATCTCCAGCAAGGGCGAGCTTATAGCCGCCTTCGCCGCTTCCACCGCCCGGTTGTCGCCGCTGGCCCTGCCAATACCCATTAAAGCCGTACCCGCGTCTTCCATAATGCTTTTTACGTCCGCAAAGTCTGCGTTTACAATGCCATGGGTGGTGATAAGGTCGGAAATTCCGGAAATGCCCTGCCTTAAAACCTCGTCCACGGTTTTAAAAGCATCAATCAGAGATGTTTTTTTGTCAATAATCTGTAGAATCCGGTCGTTATGGATGGAAATGATTGCGTCTACCTTATCTTTTAGATGATCGTACCCGACTTCCGCGACTTCTCTTCTTTTGCTGCCTTCAAAAGTAAATGGTTTTGTAATAACCGCCACGGTGAGCACGCCTTGATTTTTTGCAAGTTCGGCAACTATCGGCGCCGCGCCCGTGCCGGTGCCGCCGCCAAGACCGCAAGTTAAAAACACCATGTCCGCGTTTTCCACCACCTCTTCCAGCTCTTCAATGGATTCCTCCGCCGCCTGCCGCCCGAGCTCAGGGTTCATCCCGCTTCCAAGCCCGCGCGTGGTGTTTTTCCCAATATGCACTTTTCTGTCAGAGTGGTTATTGTGCAGTGCCTGCGCGTCGGTGTTAATAGCAATAAATTCCACTCCTTTAATCCCCAAGGTTGTCATACGGTTAACCGCGCTGGTACCGCTCCCCCCTATTCCCAGAACTTTGATTCTTGCGAAAGTTTCAATTTTCGGTTTGACTTCCATATGTTTGGATTTTCCCATAAATAGATTCCTGTAAGTTTAAAGTAGTAAAGATAGTTTAACTCATTATAACATAAATTATCTTAACCCAAAATATCTGAAAAGGCAAAAGCCCCGCCCTTTGATCCGCCTATCGGCGGAAAAGGCGGGGCTTGTTGGGTTGTTCACAAATAGGTGCTTAAATTTAAGCCACTGTTTTTAAAGATGGATCTCTCGTTTCTTGCTCTAAGACCTGTTTTATTTCTTCCACAGAGGCACCGGGCCACAAAACCAAATTATCTCTGTCGTCAAAACTTGATCGGCCATGAGATGTGTCAAAAGCCACAATCATACAAAAATCTCGTTTAACCAAATATCTTGATTTTGCCAATTTTGATTCCAAGCTTTAAATAAGAGGGTCTTTTGAAAATATTTTAACTGTTTCTTATAGCTTTATGGCAAAAAAGATTTCAACCAATTTTTTACTTTGGAAAAAACTTTGTGCGAAAAAATGTTTTTGAAAAATGAAGTAATCTGCCCCGCGCTGAAGCCTCCCCTTTGGCCGAACTTACCGCCCCACAAAACTAGCCCCACGGCCGTGGCAAAGGCCGGGTCATCTACTCTATCTATCACAGTTATTATGTTCTGGGGCCTGCCCAAAGATACGGGCAGTTTTAATTCTTTTTTGGCAAACTCCAAAATCCCCGGCAATTTGCTTCCCCCGCCGGTTAACACCACGCCGGAGGGAAGCTTGCCCGCGCGGTCTATTTTTTTAAGCTCTTCATTCACATGTTCAAAAATTTCTTCTAATCGGGCTTCTATAATTTCCGCCACATGCTGGCGCGAAGTTTTTTGCGTTTCTTCACTGTCTAGTTTGGAAAGGTCAATTTCTTCCGTCTTGCCGATTTCTTTGGGACTGGCGTGGCCAAAGGAAACTTTAATCTTTTCCGCTGTTTCAATGCTGGTCCTCAGGCCAATGGCAATATCATTGGTAACATGCATGCTGCCTATAGGCAAAACCGCGGTGTACAAAAGGTCGCCTTCTTCGTATACGGCCAGGCCCGTGGTGCCCGCGCCTAAATCCACCAATGCCACGCCCAAATCTTTCTGACGTTTGCTTAAAACGCTTTCTGCCGCGGCGCAGGAAGTCAAGACTAAATCCTCAAGCTCCAGTCCCGCCTGCATCACCGCCCGGCTTAGATTGCGCACAAACGGCAGTCCGGCCTGCGCAATTATGCTGTCTACTTCCAAACGGATGCCCGTCATCCCAAGCGGATCTTTTATGCCAGTCTGACCGTCCAGCGTAAAAGTTTTAGGGAATACATGCAAGACTTCCCTGTTCGGCGGGATGGATATTGCCTGCGAAGCATCTACCGCCCTAACAATATCGCTTTCGGAAATTTCCCCGTCCGCGCGGCTCACCGCGATCACCCCGTGGGAAGCGACAGAGCTTATATGATTACCCCCAATGGCAACGTTAGCCGAGGCTATAGGCACGCCTGTCATTCTTTCGCACTTTTCCAAGGCGGTAGAAATGGAAGACACGGCTTCCTCAATGTCAACAATACTGCCACGCCTAATGCCGACTGATGAAACTTCGCTGATGCCGACAACGCTGACCTCTTCGGTCTCGGGCGTAAATTTGGCCTGCACCACGCGAATGTTCGCAGTGCCAACGTCTAATCCTGCAATGTAAGTTTCTTTAGGCATAGTTTTATTTTATCAACCCCATCTAACAGCTTTATAAGTCTTAAATTATAAATAACAAATTACAAAATTGAAAATTTTAAAAAATTGAAAATTTGGATTTTGTTTGGCATTTATCATTTACCCGCCCGCAACGACTTCGTCGTAGCGAAGTCGGGCGGGTAATTTGGAATTTTATTTCAAAAGTTCTTTAAGCAGCTTTGCAAGCGTAGCTCCGTCTACCGTTGAGCCTACTTTTGCTTTTAATACTCCCATGGCTTTGCCAAAATCTTTTTGGGTAAAACCGTTCTCCGCAATCACGCTACTTATGATTGGGCCTAATTCTTCTTCTGAAAGCTGCTTGGGAAGATATTTTTCCAGGATACTTACTTCCTGAGTTTCCTTTTCCGCTAATTCCGGCCGGCCGCCCTGCATGTAAACGGCAGCAGCTTCTTTGCGTTTCTTGCTTTCCGACCTTATCAGCACCACAATTTCTTCTTCGGACAAATCTTTGCCTTTGGCGATTTTTTCATTGGCGATCCTGGTTTTAAGCCCGCGCAAGACATCTACCGCGACCTTTTCTTTTGCTTTAATCGCAGCGGTTAAATCCTGTTCTATTTGCTGTAATGAAATCATTTATAATCCTAATGCCCCGAATTAGTATCCGAATGCCCCAAGTGTCTCCTTTTGGGTCATTTGAATAAATATTCGGATTATGTCTATCTCCTCCCATATCTCTTTATAGGTTTTAAATATTTTTTCTGCTCTTCCTTCTCCGCCCTAATTTGCGCTCTGCGCCTGGCCGCTACTTTCTGCAGATTTCTGGATTTGGGCGACGTAAAAAACCGGATTTTGCGCGCGCGCACTAAAACGCCGCTCTGCTGGATTTTGCGGTTGAAGCGGCGCAGCAAACTTTCGAATGATTCATTTTCTTTTTTTTTGACTTCTACCAAAAAAGGTCACCCCTTTCTTCTTAAAAAATATAATGTAAATCTTAAAAAGCTTAATTTATTATAATAGTTTTTCCACTTAACGTCAAACTTCTGTCATTCCCTACTAAAGTACTAAAAAAATACGAAAATACTAAATTTTGTACTTTCGTATTTTTTCGTAATTTCGTAAGGGTGTTATTCCGGCAGTTTCTTACCGCCGAGCAAATGCAAATGCAAATGCGGAATTACCTGTCCGCCGTCCCTGCCGACATTGAAAACTAATTTGTAACCGGTTTCCGATACCCCAAATTTTTCTGCCATCTGTTTGGCAACGTAAATCATTTCTCCAACCGCGGACTTGTCTAAATCCTCAATATGATTAACGGACATTATGTGTTTTTTAGGCACTATAAGCAAATGCACCGGGGCTTTGGGCAAAATATCCCGGATAACGATTAAGTTCTCATTTTCAAACAAAACCTCGGAATCAATGGTTTTATTTACAATATTGCAGAATACGCAGTCTTCCATAGTTTAGTTTTAAAGTTAATAAAGTTGAAAGTCCATAAAGCACTTTAAAACTTAATAACTTTACGAACTTTTTATTCGCTCGGCTATTTGCCGAGCCTCTTCTTTACCTCTTCTACTATCTTATCATAAGATATAACTTCTTGCATCCCGGATTTCACATCCCGCAAAATTACCATTTCATCCATCGCTTCTTTTTGGCCCATTATCAGGGCAACCGGCACTTTAAATTCCTGCGCCTGCTTAAGCTGGTTTTTAACTCCCCCTTCGCCAAAATGGTCATGGACTGAAATTTTTTCATTGGTTAAATCCCTAAACAGCCGGAGGGATTTTTTGGCAGCCAGTTCGCCCAAAGGCACCAAAAAAACATCCGTACGCTTTTGCCGCTCAACTTCAATCTTCTGCGACTCCAGTAATTCATGGAATCTGCTCAAACTCCCCGTAAACCCAAAACAACAAAAATTCTTGTTGCAAACGCAGGCCATTAAATCATCATGGTAACCACCTTCGCCCAAAATTGCCATCTGCCCTTTAAACTTATGTTTGATGGAAAAATTGGTTTTGCTGTAGCCTTCCGGCCCCACATGCAAAGGGTTAAGCTGATAAGGCATTCCTAGTTCGTCTAAGGCCTCCAAAATATTCGTAAAATGCTTGTGCGAGTCTTGGTCCAAGAAATCCAAAATCGTCGGCGCTTCGCTGACTGCGGCTTGGCAATCTAAATTAGGGCAGCGAAACACATTCAAAACCCTGCCCGCAAGGTGCTCGTTGCAGGAATCACACAAGTCATACTTTTTACTGTCCAAAAAATCCAACAGGCTTTCGCTGTAAACTCGCTGGCATTCAGCATTGCCGATATTATTAATTTCTATCATGGCTTCATTAAGACCCAAAGATAAAACGAATTCCCAGACCGCGCCTATAACCTGCGCCTCGCTTAAATGGTTAAAAGTGCCGAAAATTTCAAAACCAAAATTGTAATCGCTGATAAGGGTTTTGCCGCCCCAGTCTTTTTTTACTGCAAAACCCTGGTATTGCCACTTGCTCATCGGCACCTGCTCATATATCTTATTTTGAACGTAAGTCCTTAAAACCGAAGGCAGAAGACTGTCGCGGATTGCCGCAACTTTTGAAGGAGCTTCCAAGACCAAAAGCCGCTGCAGATTTTCAGGCGCGGTTTTATAAACATTCTGGTATAACTGATGGCCTTCAAGTAGCGGAACCTCCACTTTATGGAAACCATAAGTCTTGGAAATCTGGCTGAGTTTTCCCAAAAGCAGATTCCATAAAATATCCGTTTCCGTACTGATACTCGCCAAACCTTCCAAGCTTTTCACCTTTTTGCTTGTATTTATGGGAACCTCGAACGGATTGTTTTTTCTAGGCCTGCCCATATATTTTTTAAAATCCCAAGTTCCAAAAACCAATATCCAAACAAATTCTAAATTTTAATATTTATTAAATGATTGAAATTTGGTACTTGTTTGGTTCTTGTTGTTTGATTATTGGCTCTTATATTAATATTCCGGCGATGACGGCCACCCGAACTGGCTGATTGGAAATACCCTCAGCCATACTTTGCCGACAATATCATCTTTGGGGAGAATTCCCCAAACTCTGGAATCGCTACTGGCCGTCCTGTTGTCGCCCAGAACATAATACTCGCCGCTTCCAAGCTGAACTGATTCGGACCTGCCTAAGGTTTGTCCCTGACTTACCAAATAAGGTTCTTTCAATTTAAAACCGTTGGAGCGCTCCTTATTTACTATCACCACGCCCCCCTGCTCAAACTTTACCTGTTCTCCGGGCAGTCCGATTATCCGCTTAATAAAATACTGGGAAGTATCTTTGGGGAATTTTAACACAACTACGTCGCCCCTTTGCGGCTCAGAAAAAGTATAAGATATCCTATCAATTATTAAATAATCCTTGTTATGAAAGTTGGGCACCATTGAAGAACCGGAAACCACGAACGGCTCGGCCACCAGCCACCTGAACGGAATAATGATCACCAATGCTATAATTACTATCTTCACCAAATCCCAAAAAAATAGGACAATTTCCTTAAAAGGAGAGGTTTGTTTTTCTGGCGCTTGATTTTGGTTTCTTTGAGGTTCCATAGTATCGGTTAGCTTTAAAAAATAATATAGATAGTAATATTGTACAAATTTTTCTCTATCGGTCAAGAAGAGTATAAATAAACTAATGACAGATAAATGATTACTGATAACTTATCTGGTGGTCGCACCTGGACTTTCACCCCCACACCAAATGGTGGACGGTGCAGGATTTGAACCTGCGGCCCTTGCAATGTGAATGCAATGCTCTACCGCTGAGCTAACCGTCCAAAAACCATTTGGTGTGGGGGCAAGACTGCCTGCCCGCCGCAGTCCCGATATCTCACGGGCACGAAGGCGGGAACTATGCGACCAAATATTCAACGGCTCATTAGTGCTGGGTAAAATATAACACTCGCGGAAAGCTAAATCAAGGGCCAATTTCAGGCTTAACTTAACAAAAAATATAAGATATAATATCTAAGCAAATTCATGAAAGATTTGATTATCAAATGAAATCCATAGATTCCGTTAATTTTCCAAAAAGAGAAGAACCAAGCGCGCAAGCCAAACCTCGCGTAGCTTTTTACAAAAACGCCGGACATCACCTGCCAACCCAGGAAGTCTCACCGCAAGGCCCGCAGCCGAAAAAAACTCCGAAAATCCTTAAAACGGCTGTTTTATTAATTGTCATAATTATAGTTATTTTGGCCGGGCTCACAATTTCCAAAGCCGTGAACCTCTCCAACAAAATTTTTGTCGGTCAAAAAACCAGCTTTTTTCAAAAAATCAAGGACGTTCTAAGAGGGGGCGGCGGAGAAGTTAGGCTTGTAGGAGAAGACTTGAACCAAATCAATATTTTGCTTTTGGGCATCGGCGGAGAGGGACACGACGGTCCCTACCTGACCGATACTATGATACTGGCGCAGGTTCGGCCGGACATTGGCCAGGTGGCTCTGACTTCTATTCCGCGCGATTAC
The DNA here is from genome assembly GCA_964561655.1 of uncultured Candidatus Saccharibacteria bacterium. Classification (GTDB taxonomy): domain Bacteria; phylum Patescibacteriota; class Doudnabacteria; order UBA920; family UBA920; genus CAZLQG01. The sequence goes on from CAZLQG010000002.1 coordinate 25,909, forward strand.
CTCATCAATTTACCGGAAAACTTGGGCCAGCGGAAAATCAACAGCGCTTTTGCCGAAGGTTTAGCACGCTATAAAGATTTTGGTGAAGCGGGGCGCTTTGCCAGAGAGGCCGTGGAAGAAATGTCAGGCCTTACCGTTCCCTATTTTGCGGTCATGGACTTTGGCGGTTTTGAAAAAGCCATAGACGAAATAGACGGTTTGGATATTTACGCAGACAAAACCTTTACCGATTACAGTTTTCCCGACGGCCGTGGCGGATATCTCGCTCCGCTTACTTTCCAGCAGGGCTGGGAGCATATGGACGGGCAACGCGCATTGCAGTTTGTCCGCTCCCGCCACGCCGCGGGCAATGAAGGTTCTGACTTTGCCAGAAGCCAAAGGCAGCAAAAAGTTATCCAAGCTTTTAAAGACAAAATTTTAAACCTTTACGACATTTCTAACGTAGGCAAAATCAATAACCTTTTAAACATTTTTGCCGACCATTTCCACACCAACGTGAGCCCGGGAGAAATTTTGCGTATGTATAACATCGTTAAAGAAAGAAACATTCAGACTTTTCTTTCGGTCAGCTTAGACCTTTCCACTGGCCTTATTTGCCCCAAAATTTTGGAAGACAACGGCGCCTACGTGCTGGTACCTTGCGCGGGAAAAAGCGAACAGGATATAAAAGACTTTTTCAAAAATATGTTCACCCTGGGAAAGGCGCGCAAAGAGCAAAGCGTTGTCTGGCTCGCGAGCAGTACCGGCAGCGCCCAGGCTTACAAAGACGCGGCACAAATCTTGCAGGGCATCGGCCTTACGGTATTTGAACTTGGGTACGAGCCCGACTTTTTGCCCAAAACAATTTTTTATCAGGTAAACCCCAAACCCGGCACAGCCGAATTCATAAAAAACGCTTTTGACGCCCAAGAAGTAAGCCTGTCCCCGCCGGGAGTTACCATAGACAAGGACAGGGTTGATGTGATTGTGATTTTGGGGGAAAACTATTCTAATTGAACAAGATTAAGTAAGATTAAATAAGATTGACCAAGATTGGTTCTGGATCATGGTCAATCATGGTCAATCATGGTCAATCATGGTCAATCATAATTTACCCATCATCGCCATTGTCGGTGGGCCTAATGTAGGAAAGTCCACGCTCTTAAATAAAATCGCGAGGGAAAGGCTCGCGGTGACTTCGGATTTGCCGGGCACCACGCGCGACCGGCAATATTTGGACACTTCTTTTAACGGAGTAAATTTTACGCTGATTGATACCGCGGGGCTTTCTTTTGAACGCGGCGGTGAACTGGAAAACAATATCCAAAAACAGCTGGAAGTGGCGATCAGCGAAGCGGATGCAATTATTTTGGTTGTCGACGGAAAACAACCGGTGCAAAATTTGGAACAAAAAGCGCTTTTGAAATTCAGAAAGATAAAAAAACCGACTGTTTTGGCGGTGAACAAAGTTGACTCGCCTAAAAACCGTGAACAGCAAATTGAGGAATTTAAAAAACTAGGCATTAAACCTCTTTTTCCCATTTCCTCGGTCACCGGCAGCGGGGTTGGAGACCTGCTGGAATACATAGCCGAACTGGTCGCAACGTCAGAAAAATCTGTAGAAAAAGATAAAAAATTAAACGAGACCATCTCCGTAGCCATTGTTGGCAAACCGAACGTTGGCAAGTCCAGTATCTTTAACGCAATTTTAAAAGATGAGCGCGCGGTGGTTTCTGTCATCCCCGGTACTACTCGAACGGCGATTGATGATAAAATTACTATAGAAGAAACCGGCTATACTTTCATAGACACGGCCGGCCTTAAGAAAAAAGTTCACCGCCAGCACGAAGCCGACATCTTTGGCGGCTTTCAGACATTTAAGTCCATAAGAAGAAGCAATGTTTGTTTGTTTATAATTGATGCGTCAGAACCGATAACAAAACAAGATTTGATAATTGCCCGCGAAATTATAGACCAAAACAAAGGCGCGGTTCTTATTGCCAATAAAATTGACCTACTTGAGGGCAGTAAAAAACAGTTGCAAATTTATTTAAGCCAGCACTTTCCTTTCTTATGGATGTGCCCCGTATTTTTTGTTTCGGCCGCATCCGGCCAAGGATTAGAGGAAGCCATTAAAGCCATAAAACCGATTTACGATGCCAGGCAAAAACGGATTGATGATGAAGCTTTGGAAAAATTCCTGCAGAAAAAATTAAAACAAGCCCCGCCGAGGCGGCTTTTGGACCAAAAAATTCCAAAAGTATTCTCTTTAAGACAAATTGATGTTAGCCCGCCAATGTTCGAGCTTTTAGTCAACCACCCCGCGGCAATTTCCAAACAATTCCGGGATTTTCTAAAAAATTCTATTATCAGAGACTTGAACTACTGGGGCATGCCGATTGTGTTAAAATTAAGGGGTAAAAAATAAATATGAAGATAGTCGTCGGTTTAGGCAATCCAGGAGAAAAATATAAAACCACCCGCCATAACGTGGCTTGGTTAGGCATAGACGCTTTAATGGATTTTTGGACTAACCCATTAGTACCCGGCTCTGGGAAGTGGGTTAATGAACCAAAATTCAAATCATTAATTTCCGACACGACAATTAAAAATCAAAAAGTTCTGTTTGTCTATCCTCAAACCTATATGAACGAATCGGGCACAACGGTTCAAAACATATGCGACTACTACAAAGATCGGATTAATATTTCAGAGGATCTGCTAGTAATCCATGACGATACTGATCTACCACTGGGAACCATCAAGGTCACTAACTCCTCATCTTCCGCCGGACACAACGGCGCGCAGGACATTATAGACAAACTAGGCACGCAGGATTTCCATCGCATTCGGATAGGCGTTGAATCAAGAAGCTCGCGTGGTCAAATACCAACCGAAGCTTTTGTTCTACAAAATTTTAGTGATGAGGAATTAAAAAAACTGCGAGACGAAGTCCTGCCAAAAGTGAACCAAGAAATAAAAAAGTTTTTGAAATTAGAAATTGAAAATTAGAAATTGCAACAAAGAAAACCGCTTTGCGGTTTTCTTTGTTTGCGTCCGTTACCCCATTTGCAAGTGAAAGGCAGCAGACAAACGCCTACAAACCTTTACTTAGTGCTAGTAGCAAGCAATAGGAGGGATAATACTTACTTTCGCGACTTGCAAACAGGATGGCGGATACAAAAATCAAAGAACAAATACTTTAATATATAATTATACTCCTAAATTCTCTTCTTGTCAACCCTTTAACATAAAACTGTCCTTATTTAAGCACAAAATCCAAAATGCTTCAAGATTCCCTGTATTTGCACGGGCTGAACTTATTTCCACAATTCGGCCCGGCAAGGCTTTATAAAATCTGTAAAAAAATCAAAAGTTTCCAGGAAGCCTATAATGCTTCCCCAAAAGCACTAATAGCTTGCGGCATAGAACCGGAAATCGCCCAGGCTTTTTTACAACTTCGCGGGCAGATTAATATTGAAAGCGAGTCCGAAGAGCTTGAAAAGGCGCAAATCAAAATCCTTACCTATCAAGATCCAATTTATCCCAAACTGCTTTTAGAAATTCCCAAATATCCTCCCCTGCTCTATTATAGAGGTAAAATGGCGGACGCCGAAGAGCTCTGCGTTTCTGTTGTCGGTACCAGGAAAATCACCACCTATGGCAGGAGCGTAATCCCCGATCTTTTGACGCCTTTGGTTGAAGCAGGCGTAAGTATAGTCTCGGGCATGGCCTTTGGCGTGGACAGCGAGGCCCACAAACTTGCGATCAATCGCCGCAAGAGAACTATAGCAGTTTTGGGAGGGGGACTTGACGACGCTTCGCTGTACCCCAAGCACCACCAGCTCCTTGCCCACGAAATTTTGGAAAACGGAGGCGCGCTTTTAAGCGAATACCCTATCGGCACGCCTTCCTTAAAACATCACTTTGTTTCCAGGAACAGGATTATTTCGGGAATTTCCGTTGCTACCGTGATAATTGAATGCAACTTAAAAAGCGGGTCCTTAATTACCGCACGCTACGCGCTTGATCAAAACCGGCAGGTCTACGCCGTGCCCGGGCCGATATATGCCGAAACCAGCCAAGGACCCAACAATTTAATTAAAATGGGCGCCAAACTCATAACTCAGACCAATGACATTATGGAAGATTTAAATTTAAAAACCCTGCCTGCGCAAAAACAGGCGCAAGAGCTGTTCGGCGATTCTCCGGCTGAAAGCGCAATACTTAAAATCTTAAGCAGAGAGCCTGTTCATGCGAATGAACTAATTAAGCAGTCCGGCCTCTCCCCCTCCGACGCCGCCTCGGCCTTGACTTTTTTAGAAATGAAAGGCAAAGTTAGAAACTTAGGGGGACAGCAGTACATACTTAGCAGGTAATTTCCAATTCTCAATTTCCAAATTGAAACATTAAAAATTCAATGGAAATTAAAAATTTAAAATTAAAAATTCTGGTTCCCCTTCTCTTCACCCTGGCCGTCGCCTTGGGCTTGCTTCAAAGCCAAAACGGTAATTTTTTCGTATTCAAAAATCAAAAATCTGACATAGCGGTAAGCGATAAAAGCCTAAGGGGTTATTATGAAAAATCTTTAGAACTTGCCGGGCAAAACCAAAATAAATCTACGGCAAGCTTTTTGGCCGTAGGTGATATCATGCTTTCCAGAAACGTGGCGAGCAAGATCAAACAGGCTAATGATCCCCTCCTTCCTTTTTCTGCCATGGCCGATGTGTTTTCTGAGGTTGATTTTTCTTTCGGAAATTTAGAATCCCCATTTTCCGGCAGCGACTATATACCCCCTACCGGAAGCCTGATTTTTAATGCGCCGGATGAAAACATCAAAGGATTAAAACAAAATCAATTCAAAATAGTAAGCCTTGCCAATAATCACGCGCTGGATCAGGGGTTGGATGGCTTAGAGCGTACCATAGGATTCTTGAACAAAGACGGGATTCAAAAAATCGGCGCAGGGGTAAATCTTGACCAGGCCTGGCAGCCCGCAGTGATTAATCAAAATGGAATTAACATTTGCTTTCTCGCCGCCTCTTACGCTTCGCTGAATGATGGAGGTAAAAACAGTAATGATTTCGTGGCCCGCATAGAAGACATTGAAAATTTAAAATTGAAAATTGAAAATTCAAAGTCGCTTTGCGACTTTGTAGTTGTCTCCATGCACGCGGGCACGGAATACGTAAAAACCCCAAACCAGGCGCAAATAGATTTTGCCCACGCTGCGATTGACGCCGGCGCTGACATAATTATTGGCCACCATCCCCATTGGGTCCAGACCACAGAAACTTACAAAGGCAAATATATTTTCTACTCCCTTGGCAACTTTATTTTTGACCAAATGTGGAGTCAGGAAACAAGAGAAGGCTTAGCGCTTAAAATACAAATCTCCAAAAACCAAGTGCCAACCCTACAGGGGCCAAAAGGATCAGCGCAGCTTGAAAGTATTGAACTAATTCCAATAATTATAGAAAACTACAGCACGCCAAGACCGGCAAACGAAGAAGAGGCGAAAAATATTTTGGAAAAAATCGGAGAAACCGAAAACATTTTGCAATAGATCCTAAAAAAGATCCCTCGACAAGCTCGGGACAAAATGTTTATAAAACGTATTTCGTTTGACAATTATTTTCTTTATGGTTAAACTCACGTTTGTAATCTTTTGTAATCTTATGAGCAAACCGTTAATTATTGTAGAAAGCCCGACGAAAGCGAGAACCATCTCGCGGTTTTTGGGCAATGGTTATAAAATAGAAGCCTCTATGGGCCATGTGCGAGATTTGCCCAAATCCAAGCTTTCCATAGACGTGGAGAAAGACTTTGAACCAAAATATATTATTCCCGCCAAAGCCAAAGAAACAGTAAAAAAACTTAAAACGGAAGCAAAAAACGCTTCTTCTATAATTTTGGCAACTGACGAAGACCGCGAAGGCGAGGCAATTTCTTGGCACTTGGTGCAGGCTTTGGGCTTGGGCGACGAGGAAGAAATTGATGAAAATAAACAGGACGGACGGATTCAGCGCATTGTTTTCCACGAGATTACTAAGCCCGCAATAGAACACGCCCTTAAAAACCCACGCAAGCTGGATTTAAATTTAATAGACGCCCAGCAGGCCAGAAGAGTATTAGACAGGCTGGTAGGCTACGAACTTTCGCCATTTTTATGGAGAAAAATCAGGTACGGCCTTAGCGCCGGGCGCGTGCAGTCGGTCGCGGTGCGGCTTATTGTGGAGCGTGAACGAGAAATTCAAAACTTTAAAAAAGAAGAGTACTGGAGCATAGAAGCAAAGCTCTCTAAAAAAGAGGAAGCCAAACACCAGTTCATAGCAAAACTTCATTCAGTAGACGGCAAAGCTTTGGGTAAAATGGGCGTTAAAGTAGAGGCGGATGCAAAAAAAATCGAAGCAAATTTAAAAGGCGCGCAGTACAAAGTTTTAGAAATCACCCGAAAAGAAGTCAAAAGAAACCCCGCTCCCGCGTTTACCACTTCCACACTCCAGCAGGAAGCCGCGCGCAAATTCGGAATGTCCGCCAAGCAAACCATGGTCATTGCCCAGCAATTGTATGAAGGAATTAAGCTTGGAAGCAAAGGCCACCACGGCCTTATTACCTACATGAGAACAGACAGCGTTAATTTGGCTCAAACCGCTTTGCAAACTATTAAAGAACAAATAAAAAAAGAATTCGGCGCAAACTATGCTCTGGAGAAACCACGATTCTACGCCAACCGCTCAAAAGGAGCCCAAGAAGCGCACGAAGCCATCCGCCCGACCGACATCGCCAAGGCTCCAGAAAACATAGCCAGCCACTTGGACAAAGGCCAGCAAAAAATCTATGGTATAATCTGGAAGCGCGCCATGGCCTGCCAAATGGCGCAGGCGGTATTAGAGCAAACCACAGTAGATATAAACGCGAAAGATAAATATATATTCAGGGCCAACGGCCAAGTAATAAAATTTGACGGTTTCATTCGCGCTTATACAGAAGGGCATGACGACAACGGTGAAGAGGAAATAGAAGGCATGCTTCCAGAGCTTAATAAAGATGAGGCTCTTAAGCTTCACGAACTCTTACCGCTCCAGCATTTTACCGAACCTCCTGCCCGCTATACGGATGCTACTTTAATTAAAGCCCTAGAAGCCCACGGCATTGGCAGGCCCAGCACTTACGCGCCGACTCTTACCACCGTTCAGGACAGAGGCTACGTAGAAAAAATTGAAAAACGCTACCATCCGGTAGAGATTGGCTTTGTGGTAAACGACATGCTGGTGGAAAATTTTCCGGAGATAGTGGACATTAACTTTACCTCGCACATAGAAGAAGAGTTGGACGACATCGCCGAAGGCAAAATCAAATGGCAGGAAGTGGCGCGCGAATTTTACGGGCCGTTCAAACAACATCTGACGGAAAAAGAAAAAACCGTGGAAAAACAGGTGGAAGAAACCGACATCCCCTGCCCGACTTGCGGAAAGATGATGGTTATAAAATACGGCAGGATGGGAAAATTTCTGGCTTGTCCAGACTTGGAATGCAAAACCACCAAGCCGCTTCCCGAAGAGGAAGCTAAAATCAAGGAATTGGAAGAAAAAACTAAGGACGAGAAATGCCCGATTTGCGGTTCGCCGATGACCGTACGGCGCGGACGTTTCGGATATTTCTTGGGATGTTCACGCTACCCCGAATGCAAAGGCATTTCTAAAATTTGGAATAAAATTGGCTTTAAATGCCCAAACTGTTTAGCAAACTCTGAGAGAAAAGACAATCCTGGAGATGTGGTAGAACGCAAATCCCGCGGCCGCGGAAAATCATTCTTTGGCTGCAATCGTTTTCCGGATTGCAACTTCATTACCAACAAAAAACCTGAAAACGAAAAAGATCTCCAAGAAGCTTACGAACATTGGAAAAAAAATCCACCCAAACCAAGAAAAACTTATAGAAAGAAAAAAACCGCGAAGTAATTCGCGGTTTTTTATTTATCCCATATCACCTACAACATGTTCTCCATGAGCTCTTCTTATCTCTTCCTCTAAATTTTTATTCTCCACCAAATTAATTAGCTGTTGGGCTCTAAAAGCTTCACTTGTTCCACACTCATCCATATGCTCCTTAAAATAATTAACCCAATATATGAATGTAGGAATATCTCTGGCCTCAGCATTCTTTAAGATTTCAGTGATGGTATATCGTCCAGTAAACACATAATTCTGAATCATTTGGTCTACGGAATTTTTTTCCCTTTTCTCCCTTCTAAGCATTTCTCCTAATCCTCTTAAATGTTCTCTAAAATTCATTTTTTAAACTATTATTTATTAAAAAATACGTAATTAAAAGCTTTCCAAAAACCAAGAAACGATTTATAAAATCTAAAATGGGCAAATTTATCTATCAAGTAAGCCAAATAACCTTGCAAATAAATTCCTCTGTCGCTCATAAGCGCCCACTTCCCGCCAATATTGACTATAAAGCCATGTAGACGCGGCCCATAAACGGGCGGCCTTTTATTTTCCATCAATACGGGCAGGGCAGAAGCCACATATTTCGCCTCAGCAAGCGCGTTTTCCACCGAATCAAAAACCGGCCCCCGGCCTTTATACAAAACATGGACAGAATCCCCAATCACAAATATACGCTCATCGCTTTTGGCGCGTAAAAATTCATCGACGATTATTTGATTTTTTTTGCCGCGTTCAACCGGCGCCAAAAAATTAATTTCCGAAGCATAACTGCCCGCCATCCAAATTAAAACATCAAAGGGCATAACGCCGCCGCCCAGAATTTCCATCTGGTTTCTCTGCACTTCAAAAACCGGAACCGAATATTTTATTCTTATGCCCAATTTTTTAAGCCTTCTTTCGGCCAAACGGCTGAAATGACTGTCAAAGCCGGGCATCAGACAATTTAAGCCTTCGACAATAGCCGGATGAATTTTACCCTTTGGATACTGATTCTTCCAGGCAATAAAATCCAAACAACCGCAAAGTTCGCCGGCCAATTCCACCGCCGCACAACCTCCACCGACCAAGACAATATTTAGTTCTTTTTTCCTAGCGTCGTGCCGATGCTGCTGGACCGCAAATTCAATCTGGTTCCTAATTCTTAAAGCGTCCGACAAAGTTTTAAGCGGCAGGGCATATTCCTTCGCACCTTTGACATTGTGAAAGTCCGCTTTTGAGCCCAAAGCTAAAATTAAATAATCATAATCCTGCTGCCTGTTTTCCAGTACGACCTTGCGCGCTTTTTGATCTATGAGTTTTGCTTCTCCGCGAATAAACTTAATTTTCTTGCCTTGTAAAATCTCCCTCAAAGGCAAAACCACATTTCTTTTGGCCTGTTTAATGCCCAAAAATTCCTCTTCGCTCGCTGCTACCTTAAACAGATTCGGCGTAAACAAAAAATAATCGTGCTTGTCAATTAAAACAATTTCAACTTTTGAATTTTTTTTGAATTTTTTTTCCAGTTCCAGGGCGGCAAGAAGCCCCCCAAACCCCGCACCCAAGATTACTACTCTTGTCATTTTTGTTTCAAATACTTTTCAACTACCCGATATTATACCAAATTATAGATGTCCGCGTTAGCGGACACTAAAATTTTACATTTTTAGTTTTTCATTTTCAACTTTATTTATTCGTATCTCATCGCTTCCACCGGGTCCAGCTTAGCCGCGCGCCTGGCTGGAAACACTCCAAAAATTAAACCAATCCCCCCTGCTACCGAAAAGCCAATAACAATTCCCGAAACAGGCACAACAAAACTCCAGGCCAGGCCGCTATAACTTGCGGCAAAAGCCACCAAATAGGCTAAAAAAGCGCCAACTAAAATTCCTATCACGCCTCCCACAATTGTCATTAAAACTGCTTCTATTAAAAACTCTTTTAAAATATCTGAATTCTTTGCGCCTAAAGATTTCTTAAGGCCGATTTCGCTAATTCTCTCTGTTACCACCACATACATAATATTCATAATCCCAACTCCCCCTACGAGCAGTGATATAGTAGCAATTGCAATAAGCAAAAAAGTTACTCCCGCCAAAATACTGTCAAAAATTTCCATTCCTTCATCCATTGTCATTACAAGAAAGTCGTCTTTTACCGGGTCGTCAATATTATGGTTATTTCTAATAACTATTCTCATATCTTCTGCCGTGGCTCCGACTAAGTTTTCATCTCTAAACTGGGCAATAATTCCTACTAAGTAATCAATCCCCAACAATTTTTTATGCAAAGTGTTTAAAGGCATAAAGATTTGGTCGTCTTCTCCAGAAAATCCTCCCTTTCTCTCGTAAACCCCAATTACAATAAAATTTAACTCCCCCACCCGGACCATTTTCCCAATCGGGTTTTCAGTTTCAAACAAGTCTTCTGCAATACCGTAACCTAAAATAACGACCTGCTCTGCGCCCCTGTTTTCCGCTTCAGTATAAAACCTTCCGGAAACCAGCTCACCTTTGTCTATTTCAAACCTTTCTTCCGAAGCTCCTACAATTATAGGATTCTTTATAGTGCCTTTATAGGAAACAGTTTTTTGGCCATAAGTTAGACCATAAGCATTTACAATATTAGGGAGCCTTTTTACATCTTCCACGTCGCGCGTTTTTAAAGTTGTAATGGCCATCCCTAAAGCCCTGGACTGGTCCGCCTGCGTCGCCTGCGCGACCGCGCCACCCTCCCTTGCTCTAGTAGTCGGCGGAACTCTGGTTACCACAGAAATAATGTTGCTTCCGTAAATTTCTATTTGCTGATTAATAAAACTTTTAAAGCCTTCTCCGGCGGACAAGACTAAAACCACCGTGGCAATCCCGATAATAATTCCTAAAGTCGTAAGTCCAGTACGAACGGGATTTACGAATAAAGATTTTATTGCTAGTTTAAAAGCTTTGTACATTTCCCTACTAAATTACGAAATTATACGAAAATACTAAAAAATTTTTAGTACTTTAGTACTGTTTAGTGCTTTAGTAGGGCTATTCATATCTCAAAGCATCGATAGGGTTTAATTTTGAAGCCTTAATTGCAGGATAGAGCCCAAAAATTACTCCAATTAAAATTGAAACTCCCACGGCTAAAACTATGGAGATAAAAGATATAACAAACGCCCAATCATAACCTAAAGCGCGCGCCAGCAAAGCTGCCAGGAAAGACACAATAATTCCAAAAATAATCCCAATAATTCCTCCTAAAACTGTCAGCATTCCGGCTTCAAACAAAAATTGGTCCCGGATGCTTGAGGTTGTCGCGCCCACAGCTTTTCTAAGCCCTATCTCCCGCGTGCGCTCGGCAACCGTAACCATCATAATATTCATAATTCCAATTCCCCCAACAAGAAGTGATATAGCCGCCATAGCAGTTAAAAATAAAGTCATGGCATCGGTAATACTGCTTAAAATATCTAAGGCTTCCGCCTGGTCGCGCACGGTAAAGTCAACGTCTTTGGGGTCTTTAATTCTGTGCCTTTCGTTTAAAACCTGTTCTATTTCGGAAATAGTTACAGGCACGTTTTCTGAAGAATCTACTTTAAGACGAATAGACTGGACATAATTAATGCCAAGGAGTTGTTTTTGCGCAATCACCAAAGGAATAAAAACTTGGTCATCCTGGCTTTGGAAAGCAACGCTCCCCCGTTTTTTTACAACACCGATTATTTCAAAAGGCACGCTTTTAATTTTTACAACCTCTCCGATTGGGTCTTGCTGCCCGAACAAATCCTCCCAAACTGTGTAGCCCAACACCATTACGTTCGCACCTCCCCTGCCTTCCCGCTCATCATAAAATCTTCCCTTTTCCATTTCTATACTCTGAATTTTTGTATAGTTTGCGTCCGTCCCAATGTAGTTCGTGTCTATATCCCGGTTCTTCCAGACAATTGTTTCTGTCCCTTGAACAAAAGAGACTACGCCTTCTATGTGGGGCAATCGCGATTTATTACGTAGGGCTTCTGCGTCTTCTTCTACCAAAGTGGTAATTGTAACCCCGTAAGTAGAAGAAGGTACCCCGGCCTCGTCGGTTTTTCCTGGGATAACCATTAACAAATTACTTCCTAATTTTATCACTTGGCTTAAAATAAGGCTCTTCGCTCCGGCTCCTAAAGCCATAATAATGATTACGCCTGAAACACCAATTACAATTCCCAAAATAGTCAAAAACGACCTCCCTTTTCTAGCCAAAAGGTTCCTGATAACTAATTTGATTGTAGAAAATATTCCCATTCAGTACGAAGTGGATTTTAAAATTGAATCAAGAATGCTTGTTGGAGATTCAAAAAAACTATTAACTACTTCTGCAGTCCGCTCCCATCCGCAACTTTCCTGTTCTCCACTTTTGTATCTTCAACAATTTTTCCGTCTTTAAGATGGATTATTCTTTTGGCATAGGAAGCGGTGTCCCTTTCGTGGGTAACTAAAATTATGGTCCTGCCTTCGTTATTAAGTTTTTGCAAAATGTCCATTACCACCGCGCCGCTCTTGCTGTCCAAATTTCCCGTTGGCTCGTCTGCAAAAATAATTTTTGGGTCGTTTACTAAAGCTCTTGCTATTGCTACTCTTTGTTTTTCACCTCCGGAAATTTTATTGGTAAAATAATCCATCCTATGGCCAAGGCCCACGGCCTCTAAGGCTTTCTTTGCAAGCTCATTATGGTTTTTTTTATGACTGTAAATAAGCGGCAGCTTAACGTTGTCTAATACTGTCGTTCTGGCCAAAAGATTAAAAGTTTGAAACACAAAGCCCACCCTCTCATTCCTAAGTTCTGCCAAGTAGTCATCCTCAAACTTGGAAGTATCTGCTCCTTCAAAAAGAAACTCTCCGCCTGTGAGCCTATCTAAAAACCCTATTATGTGCATAAGGGTAGATTTACCGCTTCCTGAAGGTCCCATAATTGCCACGAACTCTCCCTTGTCAATAGAAAAGGTAACCCCGTGTAAAACCGAAGTTACTACTTCTTCGTTAACGTAATCTTTGGTAAGATTTTCTACTTGAATTAAGGCCATGAATTAAATTTTCAATTTACAATTTCAATCAAACTCATTTTGACGTTCTAGCATTCTGTTAGGATGTCAAAATGTTAGTATGCTAGTATGGTTTACTTTTTTATAAACGTAACCGCTTCCTGCCCCTCATTCAGACCGCTAATTATTTCAACTAAGCCTCCGTCCGCTTCTATGCCTGTTTCCACTTCCACTTCTTCGTAAGTTTTTTTCTTGGGGTCAATAATCACCCTGACGATTTTTTTGCCATTGGAAATTACCGCCCTTTGCGGAACCGCTAAAACTCCCTGCTTCTCCCCGGTAAGTACAGTCATATTCGCGGTCATGCCCGGCTTGATTTCTTCCAAATTATCCAAAGTGGCGGTGACTTTGTAATTTACCACGCCCGAGACTATGGTAGCTGCGGGGTTAACAGTGGCGACTTTGGCAACAAAATGCCTATCCATACCGAGCGCGTCAAAAGTCACATCCACTTCCTGCCCCTCCTTGACTAGGGCAATATTGGCCTCGCTAATATTAACTTCCACGTGCAAATTGCCCACATCCTGCAAAACAATTACCGGAGATTGCGCCGAGGCCAGTTCGCCAGGTTTAACATCCACCTTGGTGATAGTGCCGGCTGCCGGCGCTCTTATGATGGTATTTTCTAAATCGGCTTCCGCAGCCTGAACCTGACCTAAAGCAGAGGTAACAGCAGCCTGCACGGCCTGCAGGTCAGCCGGCCTTGCTTTGATCTTTTTTAAATCTAAAGCCGCCTGCGCCGCCGCAACCGTGTTCTCTGCGGTGGTTATTGCGCTCTTTCGGGCTTCCAAAGCCGTTTGGTAAGCGTTGTAATTGGTAATATAAGTGCTGGCTAAAGTGTTAGGAATTTTAATAGTCCAATAGTCGCCATTATATGTGGTTCCGGAAAAAACAATGTATAAGCCGCGCCTGCCCAAAGGCACGGGTGTGGTTTTAACATCTCCGCCAGCGCTTTCAAGACCTGTAAGAATAAAGGCATTGTTGTTGATTGTAATTTTATAAATTCCCTGCTCTTCGCTGTTATAAGTCCCGGAAATGGTAGCCGTGGCGCTTCCGGAATTGCTGGGATTCGCGACCGCGGAAATGGTGGAATTTAAAAGCGCGTTATAAGCATTCTTTACCGCCGTGTCCTGCTGCTGTTTTACGGTTTCCAGCACGTTCTTGGCGTTATCCAAAGTCACCTGGCTGACCACGATATCTTCGCTAGAAGCGCCATCCAAAACCTTTTGATAATTCGCCTGCGCCTGCGCGAATGCGCCCCGCGCCTGAGTCAAACGCGCTACCGAATCTCTTTGGTCTACACTCGCCAAAACTTCACCCTGCATGACCTTTTGCCCTTCCTTCACATTAACTCTTGCAACAATCCCGCTGGTTTTAAAACTTAAAGATAAATCCGTTTGCGAAACTACCTGCCCGGTAGCCAATACTGTTTGCTTTAAGTCCTGTTTTTTTACGATTTCGCTGACAATACTGTCCGCTGGGTTATCACCTTTAAAAATACCTATTAAGATAGGTATAAAAATCACCAAAATGACGACTGTCCAAATTACTCTTTTTTTAGTGATTTTGATGCCAAACAATTTTTTTGGCTTTTTGATTTGATTGTTATTTTCCGCAGTTCCGTTCATGTTACTTGCCCCGTTAGAGATGATAATAATCTTTGCGTATTATCTCCTATCCAAAACTGATCTGCTTATTGGCTCGTGTTAGATAGAATTCTCTAATGGGGTAAAAATTAATTCTTATTTGCCTTTTTTGGCCCCTGCCTTGCCGAAAGTTGATTCAACATATTCCTTCACGGTCTTTTCGCCTTCTGAATTACCCATCATAGTGGTTGCCATATTAATAATGTCCGCGATTTTATCTACCTTAATCATAGACAAAACTTTGCCCATTTTGGTAACCACCATTAACTGGTCGCCCGGCTTTATGTCCAGTTCGGAGCGGGCTTTGGCCGGTATTACAATCTGCCCCCGACTTCCCACCGTGGTCGTGCCGTAAAGCTTGTTTTGCTTAATTAACTTAAGACTTACATTAAATTTAACCATACTTTTTATTTTAATTCCATATGTATGATATTTCATACATATCATACACGAAAATAAATAAAAAGTCAAGACTTTATTCCTCCCCTCTCTCCCCTTGCGACCATCGGCTCTAAGGCTCAGGCTCAAAGAGGAAAGAATTAGGGGGCGAGGGTAAAAAGAAATAGGAGCCGGCAGCGCAGTGCGCCGGCTCCAGGGATGATGACTGTTTCCGCTACCAATATAGGGGCATATTGCGAACGGTTTCTGCCGTCCTTACTTTTTGTTCGGATAACTCCAGCGTAGCTGGATCTGTCCCTTGCTTTTTGAACCCCGACTCTTCGCCGAAGTTTTCTTCTGTCTGTTCCTCTCTTTTACGCGGTTCCCATGTGGGACCGCCCTGAGCGGTTTCTGTCATCGCTATTTTCTCCTCTTCCAAATTGTATTTTGGCCTTGAGACCAAAAAATAAAAGTTAAATTTTAACTTCAATTTTCTGGTCTCAAAATTATTATTGTTCGAACGATCTACCCGACTACGCTTTGACAAAATCAAGGCGGACGGGAGTCGAGAATGTTCTGCTTAAAAATTTAGCTTTTCGATAAACTTAAAGACTAAATTTTAAAAAAGGTGAAAGGAAGCCGGGCCGGGTACTACTGGTCCGGCTTCCTTGGTTATGGAGATGCATGGCATTACCCCCTTATCCGCATAGGATTAAGGGCGAAAAACAGGGGTTTGCCCTTACATTCCGGGCACCTATTGTCGAGGGCCGACACCTGCTGCAGACAGCCTGTGCAGAGATGAAATGCCCGGTTTTGGGGAAGTCGTAGCCCCATAAGCCACCCCGCCTGGCGAATCCGAATCCTGACTGGTAACTTGCACAGCCACCAGTCCAGCAAGAGACGCACGATGATCCATGCTTTACGCATGCTTCCTCCTCGTCCCGCGGCAAGGCGGGACATTCCTGATTGTTGTTGGTTCGCTTGCCCGTCGGGGCAAGCTAGGTAGGGATACTCAGATTCGAACCAAGATTTCATCCTTTCGGAGCCTTCAGACGGCTCTCCTTGGATGCGTCCTAACCCTTAGACGATATCCCCACAAACAAAAAACCGAGCTCACGTTGAGCCCGGAAGTCTTAAGTCAAATCTTTGTTCGTGTAATTCGTGCGATTAGTGCATTTGTGAATTCAACTCAAAATTTCTGGCCTCAACGTGCCCAGTAAAAAAGTAAAAGAAAAACCAGAAATTTTGAGAGAATTTATTCATATTTGTCTTATTATAGCAGGATTTTTACTCTTGTCAATAAATCCCCTATTTTTAAAGGTTCTTGACAATAATGTTAGAATAATATAACATTATGTTAGATATATTTAACATCATTAAAATAAAACGTTATGAACAAAAAAACCTTCAAAATTATCCAAATTATCACTGCCATGGTTTTAGGCGTAACCGTGGCCGTTTCCGTTAATTTAGGCAACTATCTGCTGGCCACGGCGGCAATTCTCGCGGCCTTTGGCTTTTTATACGTCTTAAAAAGCAAGGTCAAGGAAGTTCTGGCCGACGAGCGCGACTACCAAATCGCAGGCAAGGCCTCACGCATGGCCATTACCATTTACGTTGTTGTCCTAACTCCCATTGGCGTTGCTATGATGGCTTTGTCCAAAACCCATCCGCAATTTGAGTACACAGCCAGCGTTTTACTCTACTCGGTCTGTGGCCTGATGCTTTTGAATGCGGCTTTGTTTAAAATTTACAACCGCCACGGGGAATAATTTATGCGCAACAAAATCAAAGAACTAAGAGCCAAGTTTAATCTGACGCAGGAAGAACTGGCGCAAAAAGCGGGGGTCAGGCGCGAGACCATTGTATTTTTGGAAAAAAACAAATACAATCCTTCCTTGGCTTTGGCATACAAAATCGCCAAGGTGCTTAAAACCACCATTGAAGAACTTTTTGAATTTGAAGATTAAGAACCTATTTGAAAAATATTCTTATGAACAAAAAACTTTCCATTGCTATTGCCGCCGTAATTTTCGCCCTTGCCATGCTTTTTGGCTTTCGTCTGCTTAGCGGCGAAGATGACTGGATTTGCCAAAATGGGGAATGGGTGGAACACGGAAAACCCGAAGCGCCGAAACCTACTACGCCCTGCCCGCAATAATTTTTTTAACCTTTTTTTGCAGACCGTTGGCTTTGGCAATTTGTTCGTCGGTGATGTTAAGCAAATTTTTCTGCCTTTGTTTTTCCGGCACTACAATTCTGTACATTTCGGGCAAAAGCGTTTCTATGCTTTCCCCTACCGTAATGGACTTGGCTAAATTCTGATATTTGCGATACATATTGCCGGCCAAATAGATATCCAGGCCGGTTGGTTTGATTAATTGGCCTTGATGATATAGAAAAGCCAGATTGCCTTCCGCGAAATTATCGGTAGGCACTTTGTTTATTCTTTGCGCTAATTCTGATGCTTTAAGCTCTTTTAATAGCCCAACAAACTTTTCTTTAATTTCTGTCAGCCAGGTGATTTGGTTAAAGCCCCCAAGACAGGTTATTTGATAGTAAAGCAAAACCAAAAAGCAAACCAAACTGGTTGGGTATATTTTTTTTTCTTTCAATGCTCTAGCAACTTCCTTAGGAATTAAAAATACTGAGATAGCAGAACCTTGATCTCTAATCTTTGATCCCTGGCGGAAAAGTTGAAGACGCTTACCCGTTGCATCAATCCCCCAAAAAAGAAAACTCCCCTTTTTGCCAGGTCCAAACGCGCCTTTTAGCCCTTCAAAATATTTTTTTATTAATTTCCAGCCATTTTCTTTAAAAAATAACCGATGCAACACATGGCTTTTGTCTTTGGCTATAAGCTTTACTATAACCTCTGAAATCAAGTCTTCCAAAGGCACATAAACAACTTTTGGGGCTTTGGGAAATATTTTTTGCCACAAACGATAATTAATTAAATTAATTTGGGCGGAGAAAGCTTTTTGTTTCAAAACTTTTGGGTCCAAAAAAATTTTTTGCGCGGGGCGCTTCAAATTCTCGTCCCCGATTTTTACCAGCATTCCTTGGGCCTGTTTCTTTGTAAAAGCTTTCTGCGCCAAGACAGGCTTATTTTTTTCTTTGTCGGTAAAAATCGAAATTTTTTTTAGTCCGCCTTTTTGACGATAAAGCAGGCATCCCGGCCAAGAAGAATTGTTCAAAGAAACCCCTTCCGTGCTTAAAACTATCAAATACTCCAAATTGTCATACAAGCTGTAAATCAGATTGGAATTAACAAAAAAGGGGTGGTTTAAAATCCCATGGTGGTCGATTGTTGAAACCAAAGGCAGCTCTTTCAGCTGACGAATAATTTTTAAAACATGGGGGTTCGGCAATTGGTTTTTCAACGTTCTTTCCCATATTCCAAAAAATTTTTTATCTAAACTCCCGAGGGCTATTTCCCATGAATTTACGTAATCAAACAAACTCAAACTGCCCTGCTTCCTGTAAAGCTCTCGCAAGACAGAACGCCTTTTGAAAACTGCTGTTTTTAAATATCTAATGTTGGTTAAAGCGGGCATATCACAATTATAATTGGTAACTGCATAAAACAAAAATCCCGTCCCGAGCGAAGTCGAGGGACGGGATAGAATTCAAATATTACTTAACGCCGGTCGGGGTGATAACTCTTTCTCCTGCCTCAAAATTTCCGGTCTTGTTGCCTAAACAAAAATAGTAAGCGTAGTCTGGATATATAGTCTTACCGCCGACCAAGTAAGAAGTTCCGCTATGTATGTAATAATAGGTATTCGCAGAAATACCCGCGGGCACCGGAGAACTATGGGTAATATAGTCACAAACTCCGTCCGCAGGCATCGGGGCGGTGGGGATGCTGGAAGCGAAATCCGGGGACAAATCCAGCGGGACGCCGTTTGTGCCGGAAGGATACCCTTTATTGGCGGCGAAATAAAGCTCTAAAGCCGTATTCATTTGGGTCATATCTCCAAGACGTTTAACATTGCGCGATTTCTGGCGCGCGGAAATCATGGCTATTAAAGCAATGGAAGAAAGTAAAGCAATAATCGCCACAACGACCAATAATTCAATGAGGGTAAACCCTTTATCCTTTTTGTTTCTTTTCATCTTTTTATAGTTTTATATATTTATAATATTATAGCACAAAACAAACTTCAAATGTGGATAATGAACGCTTAGGGTAAAGGCTTGAAAAAATAAAGGGTTTGGGGTAAAATACCAAAGACATTTTCATTTGGGCGCCCAAAAGCTTAAACCTGGTAGACCTGCCCGCCATAAGCCTCCTGTCTTGATTAGGTAAATATTAATCACCCAACAAATCTTGATCTTCACCGGATAATTGTCAATAGGCATTGGCAGGCGGGGCAATTGCCTTCTTGCCCCGTAGCGATGGAGCGATAGCGACATCTGCTTATGGGGTTAAGCAAACGGTCGCAGGCCCGCTCAGCACTATTTATTATACATAAATTAACTCTACAACTTTATAAAATCATGCCCCGTTAGCTCAGCCTGGTAGAGCAGTTGCCTTTTAAGCAAACGGTCGCAGGTTCGAATCCTGCACGGGGCACCATTAAATTTTTACAAATAGTGCGGGGTGAAAATCCCTGCCTGCCAATGCCTATTGATGATTATTTACTAAACTTTGATAATACATATTGCATCTCAATAATTATCAAGCCATGTTGGAAGGCAATGGCGGGCAGGCTGCTGGGCCCACCATAAAATACCCCCTTAGCTTGTACGGGGTATTTTTTATTTGAAAAATTGCAATATATCCTTTACACTATAATAAATAGATTAAACCTATGGAGGTGTCTTATGGCGATGCAAAAAAATACCCAATACATTATCGGCGGAATTGTAATTTTAATTATTGCCGGCTTCTTCCTATTTAGGACCACTCCCATCAACGACAACGTAAGCCCCCCGCAAGACGGCCAGTCTGCCGACCAGCC
>CAZLQG010000002.1:45983-49124 GCA_964561655.1 uncultured Candidatus Saccharibacteria bacterium
GGGTTTTTATTATAGACTACTTATCTGTTTTTGGCTCCAAATAACTCAATACTTTTTGGTGCAATGCATCTAAGCTTAAACTACCCTTAACAATATATTCTTTCACGCCCTGACTAAGCAAAAGTTGCCTAAGCTCCGGCTTGTCCAAATTGGTTAATACCAAAACCGGAACGTTTTTTAATTCTTCTTTGCTTTTTATATAGTCCAGAATGCCTTCACTACCGTCTTCCTCGGTCAAAAGCAAGTCTAAAATCACCAACTCCGGCTTTGCTTTATCCAACCATTCCTTTGCCTCTTCTGGCGTATTGGCAGCATAAACTTCAACATTGAAACTTTCGAATTTTTTCTTTAGGGTATTGACGATTAAAGTGTCGTCATCAATCACCAGAATAGAATGTTTCATTTAAGCTTTGTTATTTATTTTCTTAAAATGCCCCGCAGCTCTGCTGCGGGGTTGCTCTCCGTCCGAAGGTCGGGGTTTGATACCCTGACCGAGGACACATTGGAAAGGGGAGGCAACGAGCGAAGCGAGCGTTGGAAGGGGAAAACCTTTTTGGGTTTTCCCCTCCAAGGAATTCATTCATATTTTTCGGACAAAAACCTACCGAGTACTACTAAATATAATAGCGGAATTATCAGCCAAATAAAAGAGGCGGGATCTTTTATAAAAATCAGCTGAATTAAGGGGCTAAAACTGTTCTGAAGGCCTATGGGCAGCAAAGTTAAGATAATGTTAATTAACAGGCCAATTTGGAGGAACGCGAAAATCAAACCAAAGACAATGGAGCCTAGCCGGCGGTTATCCGCGGAGGTAGCAAAGGCATAACGCCCAAGCAGAATAAACAAAACCAAAAACAAAACCACAAATACCGCCAGTTGCTGAATGGAGGCCAAATTTTCCGGCAGTTTTCCGGAGATAGCATCCGAAATAAACGGCGCTTCCAATACCAACAGCTTGGCCATGTACACGGAAATTAAAATGTTGATGATGCGACCGCGCCCGGCGGCAAAAGCGTAAATTAGGCTGGAGACCGCCCAAAACAAAAAAATGAACAAATCCCAAGAAGGAGTGTTCCAGTTGAAGGATTGAACAAGTTCTTTTGTTTCTTCTATGGGAACCATTTTGGTATTTGTTTTATTATAACATAAACAAATACCTTAGTGTTCGTTATGAAAATAACTCTTTTCCTTTTTTACATTATTAGCGTTAAAAATCTGCCCATTCATCACAATATACACGCCAGGCGCCAAAAACTGAACCGCAGAAAAAGCAGCACCAATATTAAATAAAGCATCACTGCTTTGTTGATTTGCCGGAAAGGCCGCGCCTAAAAGCACAATAGTCTTATTTATTTTTTTCCCATCCAAATATTTTGCAGTCAGGGGCATGGTGGCCGTACCGTGCGTGATGATTATTTTATCTTCAAAGCACTGTTTACATTTTTCAGCTATTAGCTCCCTATCTTTATCATCAACAAACTTACTATCTTTAAACATTATTTCTTCTATATCATACGGAACTGTTATTCTTGACTGCTTAAAAAGACCCGGAATAAGACTCTCTTGGTTGTTAGGAGCATGCTTAGGGTCGTCATACTCCAGATTATCGATTGTCCCGCCAGTGATGAATATTTTTATTTTCATATCTAAAAACTATCTTTTATAGTTTCCCAAAATCCCTCATCTACCTCCACCACCTCTCCCCTGTCTTCTGCTATCTGCTTTAGCACTTCTTTTTCTTTTTTAGAAAGCTTGTTCGGGATTACCACGCGCGCGGTAATAAGCAAATCTCCCCTGCTGCCCCCGCCCCCAAGCCTGGGCACGCCCTTGCCTTTTACTTTAAACACTGCGCCCGGCTGGGTCCCTGCCGGAATTTTTAGTTCAATCTTGCCATCTAAAGTATTCAAATTAATTTTTGTTCCCAGCGCGGCTTGCGTAAAACTGACCGGCAGTTCCAAAAACAAATCCTGCCCGTCTCTTCTAAATTCCTTGTGCCGCAGAACTTTTATAACCAAATACAAATCACCGGCACTAGAACCTCTGTAGCCCGCTTCGCCTTCGCCGGCAATGCGGATTCTTTGGCCGTCATCTATACCGGCCGGAATTTTTACGGAAATGATTTTTTCCTGTCTAGCAATGCCGCTGCCGCCGCAAGCCGTGCAGGGCTGTTCCGGCACTTTTCCCTGGCCCTCACAGCGGTCGCAGGTTGTGCGCGACTGAATGGTTCCAAAAATTGTCCTTCTGTGCGTGGCTATTTGTCCTGTTCCGTGGCACTTGGGACAATTTACGATTTTACTGTCTTTTTGCGCGCCGCCGCCGCCGCAAGTTTTGCAGGCATCTTTTTTCTCCAAAGTAATTTCTTTCTCCGTTCCAAAAACCGCTTCTTCAAAATTTATGGTAAAGCCCATCTCCAAATCTATACCGCGGTTCCGCCTTGAATCCCTTTCCTGCCTACTGCCGAAAATATCGCCGAAAATATCGCCTAAGTCAAAATCAAAACCGCCTTGCTGGAATCCCCCAAAATCAAATCCATTAAAAGGATTTCCTTCAAATCCATAGCCTGCTTGTCCGCCTCTGGCGGAGTCAAAAGTAGCGCCGTAAGTATCGTACTGCTTTCTTTTTTCCGGACTGCTTAAAACCCGGTAAGCTTCGCTTGCTTCTTTAAACTTTTGTGCGTCTCCCCCGCCGTTTTTGTCCGGATGATACTTATGCGCCATCTTCCTGTATGCGCGCTTAATTTCGTCCACCGAAGCCGACTTAGAAACGCCTAAAATATCGTAATAATCTTTGCTCATGTTAACATGCTAACATTTTATCATCTTAACAAAGAATCTCATGTTAGAATGTTAAAATGATAGTTTGATAAAATACCTACTCCGTCCTAAACCCGAATTTATGTTCACCCTCCGGGCCCTTACCGGCTTTGATTTCCCCGAATTTCTCTTCATACTTTTTGATGTTGTCCGCCAAAGCCACGGCAATTCTTTTGGCGTGGCTTGGGGAAATTATCACGCGCGCGTTGAGCGTTCCAGCCGGCGGAAACAAGTTCATAAAATCCAAGACGAATTCTTCCGGCGTATGCCCGATCTGAGCCATATTGGCGTACACGCCTTTTAATACCTCGTCCGTGGCTTTTATTTG
>CAZLQG010000002.1:49224-65454 GCA_964561655.1 uncultured Candidatus Saccharibacteria bacterium
ACTTCCTTATATTCCGCATCCACCGGTCCAGAATTGGACCCTGAGCTTGTCGAAGGGCCCGAGGTTTTATTACCGCCAGATGACGGGCCTTGCCCTTCCGACTTCTGACCTTCCGATTCATCCGACCCTTTGGCCGAAGGTTCCGAGGCACTGCCCGAGGAATACATCGCCGCCCCAACTTTCTGAATAGCCGCGGAAAGTTCATCCATGGCTTTCTTAATGGCTGCCACATCGTCTTTGTCTTTTACGTCCTTTAAAGCCTTGATTTTTTCTTCCACTTCTTTCTTGTCTTCCGCCTTGGCTTTATCTCCCGCATCCTTTAAAGTCTTTTCGCTAATAGAAATCAAAGTATCCGCCTGGTTTCTTATGTCCACAGTTTCTTTGCGCTTTCTGTCTTCTTGAGCGTGCGCTTCGGCTTCCTTTTTCATGCGCTCAATCTCGTCTTTGGAAAGATTGGAAGAGCCCTGAATGGTAATGTGCTGTTCTTTGCTGGTGGCCTTGTCCTTGGCGCGCACGGTCAAAATGCCGTTGGCGTCAATGTCAAAGGTCACTTCCACCTGGGGAATGCCGCGCGGCGCGGGCGGAATGCCGTCTAAAATGAATCTACCTAAGGATTTATTATCAGCCGCAAACTCGCGTTCGCCCTGCAACACGTGAATTTCCACCGAGGTCTGGTTGTCCGCGGCGGTGGAAAACACCTGCGATTTGGAAGTTGGAATGGTGGTATTGCGGTCAATTAAAGAAGTCCTTACGCCGCCTAAAGTTTCCAAACCCAAAGTCAAAGGCGTTACATCCAAAAGCAAAATTTCTTTGCCCTGCACTTCGCCGCCCATAATCCCGGCCTGCACGGCCGCGCCTTTTGCCACGGCCTCCATAGGATCCACGCCCCTTTCAATCTGCTTGCCAATGTACTCTTCTACGAACTTCACGACCGCCGGCATGCGGGTAGGCCCACCAATTAAAATAATTTTGTTAATATCCGAAGGCTTCAGCTTGGCATCGCTAAGTGCCTGCTGCACCGGCTCTTTCATACGGTTGATGGTTGGTTTAATCAGTTCTTCCAGTTTGGCTCTCGTTATCTTCATTTGCATGTGTTTGGGACCGCTGGCGTCTGCGGTAATGAAAGGTAAATTGATGTCAGTTTCCATTGTAGTGGAAAGTTCAATTTTCGCTTTTTCCGCCGCTTCCCTAACGCGGTTCATAGCCATTTTGTCCGCGACCAAATCCACACCGGAAGATTGCTTGAAGTCTTTTACGATATAATCAATAAGCTCCTTGTCCATGTCTTTTCCGCCCAAAGCAGTATCGCCGCTCGTGGCAATCACTTCAAAAGTTGCCTGCCCCTCGTGCTCGACAAAATCCATAATAGTTACGTCCAAAGTACCGCCGCCTAGGTCAAAAACTAAAATCTTTTGATCTTTTTCCGTTTTGTCCAAACCGTAGGCAAAAGCCGCGGCCGTGGGCTCGTTGATTACGCGCACCACCTCTAACCCCGCGATTTCCCCCGCGTTTTTGGTGGCCTGGCGCTGTGAGTCGTCAAAATAAGCCGGCACGGTAATAACGGCTTTGCTGACCGGTTCGCCCAAAAAGCTTTCTGAATCCTTTTTTATTTTCTGTAAAATAAACGCAGATATCTGCTCCGGAGTATAATCTTTTCCGTTCACTGTGTATTTTTCCTTAGTGCCCATCTTCCTTTTGGCTTCAAACACCGTACCTTCAGGATTGGTTACAGCCTGCCTTCTGGCCGGCTCGCCCACCAAAAGCTGGCCCTCTTTGGTAAAGGCCACATAGGAAGGAAACGCCTTCCCGCCTACGCTGGTGCCTTCCGCCGCCGGAATCATTACCGGCGTACCGCCTTGCATGACGCTCGCGGCGCTGTTTGAAGTTCCCAAGTCTATTCCTATAATTTTTGCCATATAATTTTCTCCTTTCTTAAATCCTCTTTCTAAGAGGTATGATTTAAATTATCTTCTTTCTTATAGTCGACAAATTTGCCTCAATAATTGATTTATCATCAGTTCTAATGCCTACCATTGAGCCTTGCACAATAGGCACGTTGATCCTAAATGGCTCGGTAAAATTTCCCACTTCAATATGCTCTGGATGTGCTTCATTGAATTCCTGATGATAATCTGGTCTAAAAATTGCATTATCATTAACAATAATTGGTATCATATTATTATTTCTCATCCCCGCACCCGCCTTCGCGGGTATAAACTTCAGCGGGGATCTCCCGGTCTGTCATTCTGACGAATGTCAGAATCCATTTCTTTTTGGATCCTGAAACAAGTTCAGGATAACAAATTACTTAATAATATCTTCATATAAATCCCGCCACTGAGGGTTTTTACTTTGGATTAAATTTATCTTCCACTGTCTATGCCAATTCTTCAGCTGTTTCTCTCTTTTTATCGCGCTTTCGATGTCCGATATGGTTTCGTAATAAACCAACTTAGATATCTCATATTTTTTAGTAAAACCATCAACTACTTTATTCTTATGTTGCCAAACTCTTTCTATTAAATTGTTAGTAACACCTATATACAGTGTGCCATTTCTTTTGCTGGCTAAAATATATACGTAGTATTGGTTCATATGGATTCCCGCCTCCGCGGGAATGACGGAGAAGGGCTTACAAATTCTCTATCTCAAACTCTTTAAACTCATTCAAGGAAATGCCAATCACTTTCTTGCTGGCAAACAATTTTTTTGACGTTATGAATTGGTCGTCAAATTCGTCTTTCAGCCTCACAAAGACATTGCCCTCGCTGCCGTCTTTTTCACGCTTCATATGCAAAATAATTTTGTTCTTGTTTATAGCCTTGCCGGTAATTAAACAGTCGTCATCATCTAAAATCTTGATACTCTTTGCCTTGTCTTCCCATTCCATGATTTCTCCCACCATAAATATATCTTTTATTTGCATATAATCCTTTCTGCTTAAGTTTTTACTAAACGCTACTCGCTACTCGCTAAACGCTTACTAATTACCACCCGACTCGGCCTGATTACTTTCCCGTTTAAAATAAATCCGCTCTGGAGCTCATTGATGATGATACCATCTTCTTTGTCTCCCCCTACCACTTCCTTAACCGCTTCATGAAAATTCGGGTCAAACTTTTTGCCAATAGCCTCAATCTTTTTAACTCCAAGTTCAGTAAGAGTCTTGTCTAACTGCGATAAAATGCCATTGATTCCGGCAAGCCAATTCTGGTATTTTTTCTCCCATTCCTGCCCGCCCGCCGAAGCCTCGGCGGAGGCGGGATTCATAATTCCTGCCTGCCCCGTAGGGTTTGAGCCTGTCGAGAACTCTTTCGGGGATTCATGATTTACCTCCGGCGCATGCCTTAATGCCTGTTCCAAGCTGTCTATCATGGGCAAAAGCTTTACCACCGTAACTTCCTTGGCAAATTCCAAAAGTTCCTTATTTTCCCGCTCTTTGTACTTCTTAAAGTTTTCAAAATCCGCGGCCGTCCTTTTCCAGCCGTTCATGGCCTGGTTCAAATCTTGCTGTAACTTCTCTAATGTAATATCGCTGTTCTGGTTTTGGTCGTTCTGTTGGTTATCCTTACTCATAATTTACAATTACTAATTTATAATTATTAATCAATTTTACAATTACTTAAATTTTAAATATTTAAACATTGAAAATTCAATGAAAATTGAAAATTTTAAATTAAAAATTAAAATCTACCTCAAAAAAGTAGTAATTAAAATAACAGAAGACCCTCCCAAAAGCTTCGATATATACTTCATCAACCCCAAATGTTTTTCGTATTTCATACTCTTTGGGCCAATCAGGCCGATTACGCCTTTCTTGCCCGAAGGCAGGCTT
This sequence comes from uncultured Candidatus Saccharibacteria bacterium, assembly GCA_964561655.1. Lineage (GTDB taxonomy): Bacteria > Patescibacteriota > Doudnabacteria > UBA920 > UBA920 > CAZLQG01. The sequence goes on from CAZLQG010000002.1 coordinate 53,060, forward strand.
ACGCCGGAAACTATCATAGAATAATCGCTGGTCTTACTAAGTTCAAGCTCTTTGCCAATGAAAGCCTCGGGCTCTCTTTCGGCGTAATCTACAATCATTTTTTCCGCGTACTGGTCTATGTCGTCAAAAAATTTGGCGATTTCTTTGGCATCTTCTGCGGGCAAAGCGGGATTGTCTAAAAGATTAGAAAGCCCCACAGTGGAAACCTCTTCCGGAAAAACCGCAAAAGAAGCCTGGTGGCTGTGCTCGGACAGCATCTTAGCAAGTCTCCTGCCGATTTCCGCATGCGCGATTTTTAATTTCAGCATTTCCCGCTTTAAAACTTCCTGCTCTTTTAAAGTAAGTTTTACCCTGTCCATAAGCTGGTTTACAAAATACCTAAAACCTTTGTCCGTGGGAACCCTGCCAGACGAAGTATGCGGCTGTTTTATGTAGCCCTGTTCTTCCAGTTCAGCCATTTCATGTCTAATGGTCGCGCTACTTATTTCCAAATGGTATTTAGCCGCCAAATCACTGCTGGCTACCGGCTTACAATTGTCGCAGTTTTCCTTAACTATGGCCGCCAAAATTTTTGCCTGCCTGGATGTAATTTTTTGCTCTTCTCGCATCAATTTCCCGCTTATTTATAAGCCTTTTCCCTATTTCTACTTACTGCTTCTGACTTACAGCTTACTGCTTTCCTGATATTATCATTAGCACTCTTGAGTGTCAAGTGCTAAGTGATGGTCTAATAATTTAAGATGGATAGCTTAACAAAAAAAGATAGATGAACTCGCAAGTCTGGCCCCGTAGAGTTCGCCGCAGGCGAAATTCTACCGAGGATCAACTGCTAATTAAATACCACAAAATAGAAAGCAGGCCTCGGGGGAGTCCCAAGGCCTGTGTAGCAGGAGCGCAACCATTTATTGCGCGTCACCGTACGAAATAGATTGTGGAGAGCCAGTTGTCAGCGGCAAGCCAGTCCCTTATATCGCTTCCTTCCTCTCCCTTCTCAAGCCTGCACAGATAGAGTAGGTGTGCAAGCGCCAAGCGCCTTGACCGAAAGTCAGCGGCTGGCAGCCCTCTCTTATTCAGAAGGCGATGGCCCCCCGACCTCCATAGTATGAGCGCCCAGTCCTCATCCAGTCGCTGCAGCTCAGCGGCCGAAAAGGGTACCTGACCCTCCACCATGCCGAACTGCACGCGAGCCTCCCAGCTGAAGTAAGCTGCGACAGCCAGATGGGTCATGACCGAATCAACGTCACGATAGGGCCACGGGTTTTGCATCATCTCTCTTATCCACATAATTCGTCTACCTCCCCAAGATTGTACTCCAATCATATTATATATTATGTAAAAATCCCGTCCAATCCGCCGGCTGGCGGAATGGAACGGGTTTTAAAAATAGTACTAACTATAGTACGAACTATTTTACTTCCATCCCGACCGAATCCGAATGTCAATGAGGACGAGCGGAGGGATCCCTTAACTGTTGATATTACACAGGCAAGCGATTTTTCGACTTCGCTCAAAATGAAATAAAGTTTGGTTTACTGCTTACTGTCTACTGATTAATTAGTTCTGCAATCACAATATATCTTTTAAGCGCCGTGCCTATTGGGTAGGAAGTCTGCAGGGTTAAAATTTTCTTCCCGCCCGTGTCCTGGCTCAAAAGCTGCGTGTCTTTGGGCGAAGCCACAAATTTATCAGTGATAGTATAAGTGAATATTTCCCCTTCTTCGTTGCTTAAGTTTACTAAAGCTCCAATTTCCACACGCGGCAAAAGCGCGAATACTGTTTTGTAATTACCCCTGCTCCAAAGGTAATCCGAGGAGTGCCCGAATATATAAACATTACCGGCCTCGCCGGGCTTGGCAGTCCCCGGGTAATGCACCACGCCGTTTTGCAAAGCCGCCTGATAGGTTTTTTCCGACTTTTCTTCCACATACACGACAGGCGCCTCAATTCCCAGGTCTTCTATGACCAGAGTGTTGGGCTCCATATATATTTTTTCTGAAGCTTCCACCGCCGGCTGGTTTTGATAGGTGGTTTTGTACGAACCAAAAAGTAAGTGCTTAGCCTGCACCCAAAAATACGGCAGGTTCAATAAAAGAAAAAACCCTAAAAGTCCGGCTAAAACAATTAAAATTTTTCTGCGATGCTTCATACACAGCTATTATATCACTAAAGGGCATCCGCCTTCCGGCGGATGCCCTTCTTCTCACAAAAGATAATAATTTAATCTCTACGCCAGCTTATATTTCCTGTCCAAAACCGCCGCCACAGCAACAAGCATCAAAAGCATTAGCCCCGCGGACTGTCCGGTCCTTGGAAGTTCGGTGGTTTCGCCCAACACCTGACCTTCCGGCTCCTGCATAGCTAGGCTCGGCGCCGGAGTAGTGATCCCCAAAACCTCGCCGCCGCTTGGGACTCCGCCCGGTACTGTAGAAGGAATAAAGGCCGCAGTCCCCCCGGAAGGCCCACCGGTGCTGCCTCCGGAAGGCTCGCCGGTGGAGTTAAGCGCAAAGTGGGCATTTACGGACTTGTCCGCATCCATAGCGATTTCGCACACAGGGTTCGTGCCGCTGCAGTCGCCCGACCAGCTGCCGTCAAAATTGGAACCGGAGTCCGGATGGGCTGTTAAAGTTACCACTGCACTCGAGCAATAACTTTTCCCAAACGCCGACTGTTCCTGCTCTCCCTCACGGCATTCATCGCTATCGCAGTAAGTTTCTTCTTGTCCTCCGCCTTCCACTCCGGTAACCGTGCCGTTGCCGTCGCCAGACTTGGTCAGGGTTAAAGTAAATTCCGAACATGCCTGCTGAATATTCAAAAAATAAATGCTTGGATTTTGAACCTCGCTGCTAATGCTTACAGTTTGCGTATCAGAATCGGCCGGATAAGTCCTCGTCCAGCCCTCCTGGCTGTCTTCGGTAACGGAATATTCGCCGTAAGGCAAGCCTTCAATGGTCACGCAGCCAATTTCACCGTTAGTCCGCGTATATAACGTGTCTTGGTTAGGATACAAAACTGTCATATCCCAGCCCAAAGGAGTATCAATTCCCTCTTCATACTGGCCAAGGGTCTCATTATCTTCATATTTGCAAATAGTCAAAGAACCGGTTGGATCTTCCGGCTCATCAACGCACTCGCTACCGTAAGGGTAAATGGCCGAAGTCCCTTCAATTTCAAAGTACATATGGGACCTCACCGTGTGCCTTTCGGCATAAAATACTTCCACCAAATTCTGGCCGGTCAAGTGCAACGCGCCGGTCTTGGTTGTTGGGGCGTGGATGCCGCTGTTGTCAACGGCCAATACGCCGTCAATATAAACCCAAGCGTCGTCGTCGCTGGTTAAAGTGTAATTATAGTCGCCTTCACTGTCTACTAAGACGTAGGCTTTCCAGTAAACTCCAAAATGGTAATCGTGGCCGTTGTCTTCTTCCTCAATGTCACCATCAAACGGAAAGAAATTCTCACCAAATGTTAAAGCCCCGTCAATTTGAGTAAACCTTTCATAGGGCTGAGTGTACCAGTCGGTATCCCAGGAGCCTAACGGGTCGCCATGCCCGTTGTCCGGCCACTGGCCGGAAGGAAGATTCATGTCAGAATGGGATTTGGGATAGTTGTAATAAGTTCCCTGCCAACCCTGTTCACAAACTGGCTGCTCCTGCACATTATAGGCAATACAGTAAACGTCGGAAGGATAGGTAGACTGGTCAGAACCTAACCTGATAAATTCCAGATTATCACCGTTTACCGCATCGCTATAACAGCGTAAAGCCGCGAACTCTGAATCGTTCGGTTTTGTGCTTAAATCCTCGCTTACCCATAATTGCCCGTTGCCCAGAATGTGATCCTGTTGTTCCTGAACCATTTCAGACAACTTTATTGATGCTTCTCCCGTACTGTCCGTAAACCCGATAAAGCTTACCTGTTGCGTCTGTTCTTGGTCTATGGAAAAAATAAACTGCCAACCGGCCTGCCCGCTGCAAGCGGAGGGAATTTCATCGGGAGTGATTGGTTTGGGGCTATAAGGATTCGGAAAATGAGGCGTCTCGGAAAAATAATTGGAGAACTGTGTATAATTTCCATTCGTGTCGTCATATTGTTCTCCAAACACCGCTGTGGGAGATCCACCGACAACCGTGTTCGGCGGAGAGAAACCCCCAGAGCCAGTGTTGGCAAAGGAAATCCAAGGCGCAAGGTCCCAAGCGGGGTCGGGAGAGATGAGAACATTCACTCCCGTGAGATTGTTGAACTCATTTACCCCATCGCCTGAAACGAAAGCTATAGTCGTTGCCATTCCAACTGCTGGTAATAGACAACAACAAAACAACAGTTTCAGAGCCTTCAAAGGCCCTCCTTATCGCTGGTAGGTTACCAGCTGAAGGATTTTACCATAAAATACAAAAAATGTCTAACCTAAGCGCAAAAAAGGCTTGGCGACCAACCAAGCCAAAGAAGATAGTATTTTAAAACATTATAAAACTCTTTTCAAATATTGGCCGGTGTAGGAGGCTTTAACCCGCGCGATTTCCTCCGGCGTACCGATAGTTACCACCTCGCCGCCCCTATCCCCACCTTCGGGACCTAAATCTATCACCCAGTCCGCGGTTTTTATCATATCCAAATTATGCTCAATGACCACCACGGTATTGCCTTTTTCTACCAGCTGGTTTAAAACCGCAATCAAGCGCTTAACATCGGCAAAATGCAGTCCCGTGGTGGGCTCGTCCAGCAAATAAAGCGTCTTGCCCGTTGACACGCGCGAAAGTTCGGTGGCCAGCTTAATCCTTTGCGCTTCCCCGCCGGAAAGCGTGGTCGCGTTCTGCCCCAAATGCATATAGCCCAAGCCCACCTCGCTTAAGGTTTTCAACTTTTTGTGGATGGTTGGAATTTTTCCAAAGAAAAATTTGGCTTCGTCCACTGTCATATCTAAAACATCGGAAATAGTTTTGCCGTTGTAGTGGATTTCCAATGCTTCGCGGTTATAACGCCTGCCGTTGCATTCCTCACAAGTAATATACACGTCCGGCAAAAAGTTCATTTCCACTTTAATCACGCCGTCGCCCGCGCACTTTTCGCAGCGCCCGCCTTTTACATTAAAACTAAAACGGCCCGCTTTGTAGCCGCGCATGCGCGCTTCTCTAGTATCTGCAAAAAATTCGCGGATGGGAGTAAACAATCCGGTATAGGTAGCAGGGTTGGAGCGCGGGGTCCTGCCGATTGGGCTTTGGTCAATGTTAATGATTTTGTCCAAATATTGAATCCCCAAAATGCTCTTATGCTTGCCTGGTTCTTCTTTGCTGTTGTAAAAATATTTGTAAAGCGCACGGGCCACAATTTCGTTTAGCAGGGTGGATTTGCCGCTGCCGGAAACCCCGGTTACGCACACGAACTTCGACAGCGGAATGTCCACGTTGATTTTTTGCAAATTGAATTCCTCTGCGCCGACTATGGAAAGCTTTTTGCCGCTGCCAGGCCTTCTGCGTTTTGGCACGGGAATGAATTCTTTGCCGCTCAAATATTGCCCGGTCAAACTTTTTGCATTTTTTTCGATTTTTGCAGGCGGACCTTCGGCCACAATTTCCCCACCGTGCTTGCCTGCCCCGGGCCCTATGTCCACTACCCAATCGGCCGTACGGATAGTTCCTTCATCGTGCTCCACCACAATGACGGTATTGCCCAGATCCCGCAAACTTTTGAGCGTCTCCAAAAGCCTGCCGTTGTCTCTTTGATGCAGGCCGATTGACGGTTCATCTAAAATATATAACACCCCGGTGAGGCCGCTACCGATTTGCGTAGCCAGGCGGATTCTCTGCGCTTCCCCGCCGGAAAGTGTGCCCGCGTTCCTGTCTAAAGAAAGATACGAAAGCCCCACGTCCAATAAAAACTTCAGCCGCGCGCTTATTTCCTTTAAAATCTGCCGGGCAATGGTGAAATCTTTCTTGGAAAGTTTTTTTGGCAAATCGCCGAAAAATCGCGCCGCGTTTTCAATAGTCAGCGCAGAAACTTCCACAATGCTTTTGCCGTCTACGGTTACGGCCACGCTTTCGGGCTTGAGCCTTTTGCCTTCGCACACGGCGCACTTGCGCACGCGCATATAATTTTCTATCTCGCTCCTCATGTAGTCAGAATCGGTTTCCTGATAGCGCCTTTCCAAATTTGGAATCACGCCTTCAAAAATCGTCGTCATTTCAAATTCACCCTCGCGGTTTTGAAATTCTCCGGCGACCCTAACTTTCCTTTCGCCCGTACCGTAAAATACCACATCCACGAATTTTTTAGGCAAATCTTTGACCGGCACATCCAAAGAAAAACCATAAGCGTCAGCCACTGCCTGCAATATCCTTCCATACCAGGAAAGCCGCGAGGTAGTTTTGCTCCAGGGCCTTATTGCCCCTTCGGCCAAAGTAAGTTTGGGGTTGGGAATCACCAGATCCGGTTCCACAGTAAGCTTGGTGCCAAGCCCCTTACACTCGCTGCACGCCCCGTGCGGACTGTTAAAACTAAAATGCCTCGGGTCAAGCTCGCTAAGCTGGATATGCCCTTCCGGGCAGGCAAAATGCTGCGATAAAATTAAATCTTTTTCCGGCTCGCCTTTGCCGTTGATTTTTACAACCAGCGCCAAACCGTCGCCAAGGTCCAAAGCTTTCTCCAAACTTTCGGTAATTCTGCCTTTGTCCTCGCGGCTGATGGTAATTCTGTCCACCACTACTTCTATGCTGTGCTTTTTTTGCTTGTCCAGTTTTAATTCTATGGCCTCGCTTAAATCCATCACGCTGCCTTCCACCCTTACGCGCGAAAAGCCCGCTTTTTTGATTTGTTCAAAAATCTGCCTGTGCTCGCCTTTTTGGTCTTTTATGAACGGGGCCAAAAGCATCATCTGAGTATTTTGCGGCTGCTTTAAAAGCTGGTCTACCATTGCCTGAACTGTCTGGCCGACGATTTTTTTGCCGCAGACCGGACAGTGCGGAATGCCCACGCGTGCCCAAAGCAAGCGCATATAGTCATAAATTTCCGTAACCGTGCCTGCCGTTGACCGCGGGTTATGCGAAGCGCTCTTTTGATCGATGGAAATTGCCGGGCTAAGCCCTTCAATTTTTTCCACGTCCGGCTTGTCCATCAGCCCAATAAACTGCCGCGCGTAAGCGGAAAGTGATTCCACGTAGCGACGCTGCCCTTCTGCATAAATGGTATCAAACGCCAAAGAAGACTTGCCGCTTCCCGACAAGCCCGTGAATACAATCAAGCTGTTTCGGGGCAAATCTAAATCAATATTTTTTAGATTATGCATCTTCGCCCCGCGAATTTTGATTTCTCCAGCCATATAAAAATGAAACTAGAAACAAACTGTCTGTCATTTTACCACGTTTGTCAAGAGAATTCAAGGGGCTTATAATTGCTCTGTGCAAAATAATTGGAAAAAATTTAACAATCTACCCCAAAAACCCGGAGTATATCGATTCCTCGATAAAAACGGCGGTGTGCTTTACATTGGCAAAGCCAAAAATTTACGCGCCAGGGTAAGGCAGTATTTTGCGGGTGGCGACAAGCGGCCGCAAATCCCCTTTTTGATGAAAGAAACGGCGGACTTGGACTACACGATTGTAAACACGGAACTGGAAAGCCTGTATTTGGAACGCACCCAAATCCAAAAGCACGCTCCCAAATACAATATTGAGCTTCGGGACGACAAGAACTACGCGTTTATAAAAATTAATTACTCTACAAAAATACCGCAAATCATAATTACAAGAAAGATCCAAGAACCAAATCACAAGAACCAAATAAATTACAAATCCAAAATTCCAAATTCCAAAACAAATCTTAAATCTAAAATCCCTGCTCTGAGCTTGCCGAATGGGTTAAATCATAAATCCGCCTACTTCGGACCTTACACTTCCACTAAAAAAATCCGCGACCTGATTCTTACGGCGCGGAAAACTTTTGGTTTGTGCGCGGTAAAAAAAGTAGGCAAACCCTGCTTTTATTTTCATTTGCACCGATGCCCCGGCGTGTGCGCCGGCGCAATAACAATAAATGAATACAAAAAACATTTGGAAAAAATCAAAGCGCTGTTTAAAGGACAAACCTCACCGCTGATTAAAACCCTGAAAACAGAAATGGCCCAGGCCGCACGCAAAAAACTTTTTGAAAAAGCCGCGCGCCTGCGCGACCAGCTTAAATCCCTGGAGCTTTTGGAAGAAAAACAAATCGCCATACTGCCTAAAAAAGTCGACTGGGATGTAGTTGCAATGTCATCAAACGACGGCTGCTCGTGCGTAAACCTCTTTAAAATCCGCGAAGGGAAAATGCTAGGGAAAGAAAATTTTATATACAACAATCCAAATGCTACGAATTTACATCCGAATGAACCGAATATACTACAGGCCTCCTTGGAAGAATACTACTTAACCGCCAGCGACATTCCTAAGGCTGTCTATCTTCAGACCGAGATTAATAACCCAAAATTGATTTTAGATTTGTTAAAAAAACGCGCCGTCAAAAAAATTGAGCTTGTTGTCCCTAAAAAAGGAAAAGCTAAAAAATTAATCAGCCTAGGCCAAACCAACGCCGAAGAATATTTAAAAAACTACTTGGGTAATAAAGCGCAGAGTATAGATAAAATCCAAACCTCACTGCAAGAACTCAAAGCCTTACTTAACTTGCCGAACGTCCCTAAAAGGATTGAAGCCTTTGACATTTCCAACATCCAAGGCACCAATCCTGTTGGCAGCATGGTGGTGTTTATTGATGGGATGCCCGCAAAATCCCAATACCGGAAATTTAAAATAAGAGGCCGGATTGTATCCGCCGAAGGCTTGCCGAAGGCGGACGATTTTGCGATGATGCGCGAAATTATTTTAAGAAGAATCTTGCGAAGTACCAAGCACCAAGAAACAAGAACCAAAGATGATTGGCCAATACCGGATTTGATGGTCATTGATGGCGGGAAAGGACAGCTTTCGGCAGCGCAAAAAGCGCTGCAACAATTTAAAATTTTAAATTTAAAATTTAAAATTATAGGTTTGGCAAAACGCCTAGAGGAAATATTTACTCCAGGGAAATCTAAACCAATCATACTCCCCTACACAAGCCCCGCGCTCCAGCTGTTGCAAAGACTGCGCGACGAAGCACACAGGTTTGGCATTACCTTTCATCGATCTTTGCGCAGCAAACAGGCTATCAAATCACAATTAGATGAAATCCCAGGGCTGGGCCCTAAAACCAAAAAACTCTTAAAACAAAAATTCGGCTCGGTGGCAAACATAAAAAACGCAAAATTTGATGAACTGGTAAAAATTATCGGTGAACAAAAAGCCGTAAGTATCAAAAACAACCTTTAGGCCGAGCCTTGACCAAACAAGCTTAATTTTCTATAATTAGACAGCTATTTACTTAAATCTTACAACTTAAATCCGACACCTAATTTATGAAGCAAGCACTCCAATTCGCCAATATTATCGTGATGGTTTTTCTAATCATTATTGTGGCTTTGCAAAACAAGTCCGCAGGCCTTTCCAGCGTGTTCGGAGGCACGGGCAACGTGGTTTCCACCAGAAGGGGGTTTGAGAAATGGCTGTTCTACGCCACAATAGTGACCGGTATCTTATTCGTGGGAATCAATGTGGTTTTTTTGTTCATTGGCTAGCCCCTTTCTAAGTTCTTTATTTAATCAATGTTTGGTTTTCTAAAAACTTCCGCAGCATACCTGAAACAGGCCGGCGACGGAATCAGACAAATTAAACTTCTAAACCTTTCCTCTTTGCGGAAAGTTTTTTCGTTATTGGGGAAAAAAGAAAAACGGATATTCTATACCTTATTGGCGGTCGCGCTGGTTTCCCTGCTTTGGTCAGTCCGTAATTTTTACTATTCAGTAACCAAACCCGCACCCGCTTTTGGGGGCATTTATACCGAAGGCCTGCTCGGCCAACCGACATACTTAAATCCTATTTTGGCCCACGAAAATACTGACTTGGGTTTAGTCAGGCTAATCTACTCCTCGCTTTATAAATACGACAACCAAGGCAATTTAGTTCCGGATTTGGCGCAGAGCATGCCGGAAATTTCTGAAAACCAAAAAGAATACGTTGTAAGGTTAAAAAACAACGCCAAATGGCACAACGACAGGTCGCTAACCGCAGACGACGTAGTGTTTACCATTAAAACCCTGCAGGACCCAAACTACAAAAGCCCCTTAAGAAATTCCTGGCTGTCCACCAATATTGAAAAGCTGGACGAATTTACGGTAAAGTTTACCACCCAAGATATTTCCGGCCCGTTTATCCATAATCTAGCTTTGCCGATTCTGCCGGAATTTATCTGGAGCCGGGTGGAACCCCAAAATTTTCTTACTTCTAAATATAACCTTGAAGCAGTCGGCAGCGGCCCCTACGCCCTTAAAGAAATTAAAAAACTGGCCAGCGGAAAAATTTCTTCCATCACTATGGAATCTTTTTCCAACTACTTCAAAGGCAAGCCTAATGCTGATACGCTAGTGTTTAAATTTTTTGACAACGAGCAAGAACTTTTAAACTCTTTCCACAGCAGAGAGATTGACGGCTTTGCCTTTACCCCTTTAGGCAGCGACTTGCGTTTGGAAAAAGAACAAGACCGCGCGGAAATTTTAAAAATTCCTCTCCCCCAACACCAAGTAGTATTTTTTAACCTAAAAAATAAAAAACTGGCCAACATTAACGTGCGCAAAGCCCTTGTCGCTGCAACCGACAAACAACAAATTATTGAAGATGTCTTTTACGGAAACGCGCTTATTCCCGCCTCCCCCTTATTGTTTGCAAACCAAAACAATGCCGCAATGGAAAGCAGCGGCTCAGATTTAAAACAGGCGGAAAAATATTTGGATTTGGCCGGCTATGCGATAGATTACGAAAAAGGCTTCCGGGCAAAAAACGGCGAAGTCTTGGAACTTACAATAGCAACAAACGACTTCCTGCCCAATTCCAAAGCCGCGGAAATTTTGGCCAGCCAATGGAAAAAATTGAACATCAAAATAAACCTGCTGGTCCTGCCGACCAAACAATTGAATGACGAAGCAATCCGGCCGCGGAATTTTGAGGTCCTGCTTTTCCCGCAAAAATTCGGAGCCGACCCGGATCCGTTCTTTTTCTGGCATTCCAGCCAAATAAACAATCCCGGCTACAATTGGACAGGTTTTGAAAACGAAACCGCGGACAAACTGATTACAGAAGGCCGAACCACCACCAACCGCCAAATCCGCGAACAAAAATATTTGGAATTCAATAGTTTAATTACTCAGGAAGCCCCGGCTATTTTTTTGAATCAGACCATCTTGCTCTACGCCATAGACAACAAAATAAAAAATGTCGGGATAAATACCCTGTTTGAACCCGACCAAAGAATGTTTGACTTGCCCAATTGGTATATAATGGAAAAGAGGATTTTGAAATAAAACATCCTAACATCTTAACATAGGCGCGTGGCGGAACCCCAGTAGAATAACTCACTCCGTTCGTTCTCTACGGGGCAGGCTGGCAGACGAATTCATACAAAATTTTAAGCATATTTACCCCGCACAGTTGGCGCCGCGGTGGTGGAACTGGCAGACACGTACGGTTCAGGGCCGTATAGCCGCAAGGCTGTGAGGGTTCAACTCCCTCCCGCGGCACCACTTGTGCGGGGCGCGTCACCTTATTAATGTAACGTATGGAAGCAATCCCGTAAGAGTTCGAATCTCTCTACGCCCACCAATAACAACTGATTCAACCTTGCCCTGTAGGGTTTGAGTGAAGTGAAAACTCCTTCAGGGTCTCTCCTCGGGCACCACAGATTCACAGTCAAAAAGTGTGGGACGGGAGTAATCTCTGTGTCCCGATATTAGGTCGGGATTGCGCCCACTAAAAAACCAGCAGAGTTGCATTTTGCAATCCACTATTGACGAAAAAATTGTGATATGATATAATATAATAAAGAGGTAAAAACTCCTCAGAAATAAAAAGAAAATCAGTTAATAGATATCAGCTAAAAAATCTTTTTATAGTTGAAATAATTTGTGAAATTTTTGGTTATTATCTGTTAATTGCGCTAGGCAGTCGTGCCCCGCACCATTATCTTATGGTTATGGCTTTATGTATATTGTCATTGAATGGTGCGGGGTAAACTTAAAAAGCCTTGAGGCGATAGGGCCTGCTTTTTAGGTAGATACATTTATTTTTAATTTAATTTTACTTGCGCAAAGTAAACCAGTAAAATCATTAATCTTTATGATAAAAAAATCTTCTCATAGGACCTCCCGCTCGGATTATTCAGGAAAATCCAAGCGTTTTCAAAGAGGCCAAAACCAAGGCCGAGAGGCTAGCGAAAGCCAAAAATTCGGCAGTTTAGAAAAAACTATAATCCAAACAAACGCCAAAACCCCGCCTTTAAACACC
>CAZLQG010000003.1:0-35203 GCA_964561655.1 uncultured Candidatus Saccharibacteria bacterium
TACGCGAGCTGGGTTCAAAACGTCGTGAGACAGTTTGGTCCTTATCCTCTGTGGGTGTACGAAACTTGAGTGGGCGCATCTCTAGTACGAGAGGACCGAGATGCATAGACCTCTGGTGTACCCGTTGTCCTGTCCAGGGCATCGCGGGGTAGCTAGGTCTAGTTTAGATAAACGCTGAAGGCATATAAGCGTGAAGCTGTCCACAAAACTAGGTTTCGTTGTCCCGACGTAAGTTGGGACGAAAGATTCGCGGGAGACTACCGCGTATTAAAATAGCGAATAGCGGTTAGTAGCAATACTATACGCTAAACGCTATCTATAGGCTGCAGGTGTAAGGGTAGTAATATCTTGAGCCGAGCAGTACTAATCAATCGAAAGTTTTAATTTGTTTTCCGCCTAAAGTTTCTTTGAAATTTTGGTGGATAAATTGACTAGCAATTCGTGACCCTATATAATAATGAAAAGTAATCTTAGTAATCTGTAATGAAAAACCACCTCAAATTATTTGTTTCTGTATTTATAATATTAGCGGTCATTAGTTTGTTTTTTGCTCTTTCAAATAATTTAGTTTTTGCCTTAATGCCCTCCTCGTAGTTTTTTATTGTTCTCCAATCAAGAGAATAAGGGACGACGAGGGTGGCATTTACGGCGCGGTTCTACCTGATCCCTTCCCGAACTCAGAAGTAAAACGCGCTCGTGCCGATGATACTCCGGTGCATGCCGGCTGAAAAGTAGGTAGCTGCCCACTATATGAAAAACCTCTCTTATTAAGAGGGGTTTTTGTTTTTGCTCCAAAAAAGATTATAATATATTCATGCTTTTTACAGTATTTTTATTTGTATTTCTTGCTTTTACCCTTTTGGTTCTGTTTGTAATCACCAGCGCTTTTTTGGGTTTTGCTATCACCCGTGTGCCGTTTGTAACTACACCGGAAAAAGAAATCAGCAAAGCAGTAAAGGAGCTTAATATCACACCCAAAGATACATTTTACGATCTTGGAAGCGGGAACGGTAAAGTTTGTTTTATAGTTAATGAAATTACAGGCGCGGACTGTATGGGATTTGAGCTTACATATTGGAATTATTTGCTGGCGAAAATAAAGTCAAGAGTCATCAGCCATCAGTCAAGAGTAACCTTTAAAAATCAAAACTTCTTTAAGCATTCTTGGGATGAAGCTGGTTATATATATGCCTATCTTTATCCGCCATTGATGGGAAGGGTGGAGGAAAAATTCGTAAAAGAATGCAAACCGGGTAGCATTGCCATAATTAGGGATTTCCCTTTTCCAAAATCTAAGCCTTTTAAAGTACTTAACACCGGCAAGGGCCATGAAATTTATTTATATAAAAACGGTGGATGACTAAAATTTTGTAGAAGATATTTGTATGATTTTATGTTAAAATATGCCTTATTTAAGACATATTTTAAGTTATGCACAATTTTTGTAGAAAAAAAGTTGACAAAATTACCACATAGTTCTATTATCATAACATGCAATTTGAAGCTATTTTAAAAGGTTTGGGACTAAATGACAAAGAAATAGCAGTTTATTTAGCGCTTATAGAGCTTGGTCCTTCGCCGGTTCGCGCCATATCAACAAAGTCCAAGGTTAACAGGGGCACTACTTACGATATTCTAAAAGCTCTGCAAAACCAGGGTTTGGTTAGTTTTTATGATACCAAGTCTCACCAGTATTTTGTCGCAGAGCCGCCGGAAAAGTTAATTTTTCTTTTGGAACAAAAAAGCAATAGTATTGAAGAATTAAAATCTAAAATTCAATCCGCTCTTCCTCAAATTAGGGCAAGGTTCGAAAAGCAGGGAGGCAAGCCGGCAGTTAAGCTGTATGAAGGTTTGAGCGGAATAAGATATATTTTAGAAGATGTGCTTGAAACAATGAGTGTGAGCGATAAAAAAACTTATTACATTTATTCTTCTTCAGATGTTAGAAAAAATGTCTATTTGGCAATGAAAGACTTTAGTGCAAAGAGAATAAAGAAAAATATTAAAGTCCAAAGTATATCTTTAGGAGAGGGAGGACAGCTTGTGGGGTTGGATGAAAGAAAATGGATGAAGTTTCCGGTTAAAGACCTTAAAGCCACTTATGAAATTATTTACAATGGGAAAGTTGCGCATATTTCTTTAGACAACGCAGAAAATCCAGTCGGCGTGGTAATTCAGAACGATGAAATTTATGAAACCCAAAAGCTAATTTTTGAAAATATTTGGAATAAGTTGTAGTTGTCCTGCAGGGCCACAATAGTTTTGCGTTTTGAGTTATTAATTTTGAGATATCTTTATGTGCGGAATAGTCGGTTATATCGGTAAAAAACAGGCGGCGCCAATCCTATTGCAGGGTTTGCGCGATTTGGAATACCGCGGTTACGATAGCGCTGGGGTTGCGCTTCTTGAGAATGATAAGATAGTGCGGATTAGAGCAGTAGGTAAAGTAGAAAAACTTGCGGAGAAATTGCAGAATGACCATAATTTATCCCAAATCGGCATAGCTCATACCCGCTGGGCAACGCACGGAGGGGTTACGGAAAAAAACGCGCATCCGCATGTGGCTCAAGATGGCAAACTCGCACTAGTGCATAATGGAATTATTGAGAATTATCGTGAACTCAAAGAGCAATTGAGCAGAGAGGGGGTAAAGTTTGAGTCAGAGACGGACACGGAGGTGTTGGCGCATTGGATAGCAAAGAATTATGAATCAGGAATCAGAAATCAGGAATCAGACAACGGCTCTTTGTTGGCGCGTGCAGTGAAGAAAGCATTGATAAGTGTGAGAGGGACTTATGGCATCTTAGTTATGCACGCTGACCATCCGGGCCAGCTTGTGGCGGCGCGGCTAGGAAGCCCCCTGGCCATAGGCATAGGCGAAGGCGAGTATTACATTGCCAGCGATGTCACACCAATGCTTCCTTACACCAAACAAGTGACCTTTTTGGATGATGGAGAGATAGCGTCAATCAATGAGGAAGGTTTGAAGATTGTAAATTTGCGCAATCAGATAGTTGATAAAGACATTACTCAGATTGATTGGGATCAAGAAACGGCACAAAGAGGTGGGTTTGAGCATTTTATGCTTAAAGAAATTTTTGACCAGCCCACCGTGTTTGAGGACGCTATAAGAGGGCGCACGGATATGGATGAAGGCACTGCGCATTTGGGTGGGTTGAATATGACAGCTGAGCAGATGAGAGAGATTAAAAGGATTGCGATAATTGCGGAAGGCACCGCGCGCCACGCGGGACTTATTGGCAAGTATGCCTTTGAACGTTTGGCGAATTTGCCGGTGGAAGTAGATTTTTCTTCGGAGTTTAGGTACCGCGATCCGATAGTTAATAAATCCACTTTAGTATTTGCCATTTCCCAGTCCGGAGAAACCGCTGACACGCTTATGGCCGCGCGTGAAGCTAAAAGAAAAGGCGCGTTCGTTCGGGGCATTG
The DNA here is from genome assembly GCA_964561655.1 of uncultured Candidatus Saccharibacteria bacterium. Classification (GTDB taxonomy): domain Bacteria; phylum Patescibacteriota; class Doudnabacteria; order UBA920; family UBA920; genus CAZLQG01. Next base: position 3,450 of record CAZLQG010000003.1, read on the forward strand.
TTAATGTGATTGGCTCAACAATTGCGCGGGAAAGCGGGGCAGGCACTTACATTCACGCCGGGCCGGAACTCGCCGTGGCATCCACCAAGGCTTATACGAATATGGTGGCAATTTTGCTTTTGTACGCTTTGCAGTTTGGCCGGCTTAAGCATACGTCAATTGCCACGGGACAAAGAATCCTACAAGCGCTTTTGGCAATCCCAGCGCAGATGAATGTTATGTTAAAGCAGAATGATGAAATTAAAAAAATTGCTAAAAAATATTCAAAATATAATAATATTCTTTTTCTTGGCCGTGGAGTAAATTATCCGGTCGCTTTGGAAGGCGCGCTTAAGCTCAAAGAAATTTCTTATATTCACTGTGAAGCTTTTGCCGGAGGGGAAATGAAGCACGGGCCGCTGGCTTTGGTGACCAAAGACGTGCCTGTAGTGGCAATAATGACTAAAAACCAGCTTTATGAGAAAATTAAAAGTAACGTTTTAGAAGCAAAGGCGCGCGGAGCTAAAATTTTAGCAATTGCCAGTGGAGGCGATGAGGAAATTAAAGAAGTTGCGGACGACGTAATCTACGTGCCCAAAACCATGGAACTTTTAGAATCGCTTATTAACACCATCCCTTTGCAGCTGTTTGCTTACCATATTGCCGTTGCATTGGGACGGGACGTTGACCGCCCGAGAAATTTAGCTAAAAGTGTAACAGTTGAATAAGATTATGAAGAATAAATTTGAACAAACTTCACAACCTATACCGGAACAGATTAGGGAGAGAATGTTAAAGGAACCAGAATACCTTCCTTCGCATGGTGATATTAGAATTGCTTTTCCCACTCAGAAAGAATGGAGTGATTACAGAGTAGAGGTAGATTTCCACGAATTATTAAATAAAGAATTTTTGGCAGCATTGTCAGATTATCTAGCGAAAAGGATTACTGCTTACGGTGGGACTAAAGAGCATCCGGTCGTAATATTAGAAGCAGGGGCAGGCGACGGCCGTTTAACTCATTTTTTGTGCCAAGGATTGGAGGAAAGAACGAAAGGTAAATTTAGAATAGTGGCAGTAGATATAGGCGAGTGGATACCCAACCCCCCTTTTCCTGTAGAGAATATTGATTATAAAGAAGCTTTAAAAGAACATAAGCCCGCAATAGTTATATGTTCTTGGATGCGTCCAAGGACGGACTGGACGGCAGATTTTAGAGGGCAGAAAAGCGTTAAAGAGTATATCTTAATTGGGGAAAAATATGGCGGGGCTAGCGGTAGAGACTGGGAGACTTGGGGGGTTAAATTAAATGTAGATTCTGGAGGCCCTATAGAAAGACCAGAAACAGCTCCATATAAGGTTGATGGTTTTGAGAGTTTCGATCTTGAGGATATTAGCCAACATCAAATAGCTTGTACTGATTATCCTCCCTTGGAGCATGAACATTCACATACAGTTTCTTTTAGGAGAAAAAGTTAATTTTATTTCAATACGAATTATGAAACTTTTTGAATATCAGGGAAAAGAATTATTTCAAAAATATGGGATAGCAGTTCCGAAGAGCCAGCTGATTTCGGCGCAGACAGAGAGGGCTTCTCTTGAACCGCCATTTATTTTAAAGGCCCAGGTGCTTTCCGGAAACCGCATGAAAAAAGGCGGTATCGTAGTGGTAGATAGCGTTAGCGAGTTTGAGAATTTAAAAAATAAGATTTTTAATACCCTAATTGACGGGAGTTTGCCGGAAAAAATATTGCTGGAAGAAAAAATTGAGGCAAAAAAAGAACTGTATATATCTTTTAGCTACAGTACAGATACCCGAACGCCGGTATTTTCCATTTCCGCCAAAGGAGGGGCCGGAGTAAGCGCGGCTGATATTTTTTCAATAGATTTAACGGAAGAACTGACAGATTCTGTCCTGCGGAATTGGCTTGATAAGACTAAAATTTTAGCTTCAGGCGGGTTACTGAAGGCCATTCGTTCTTTATGGAAATTATTTTTAGATGAGAAGGCTTTAATTGCGGAAATTAACCCGTTGTTTGAGTTGGACAGCGACGCGTTTGTTGCCGGTGATGCCAAAATTGTTTTGGACGATAACGCGGTTAATCCGAAGTTCCGGCCCTTTTTGGATTTGGACGGTGATATTGCGGTGCTGGCATCCGGCGGCGGCGCTTCGCTTATCAACTTGGACGCTTTGCTCAAGCACGGGGGCAGGCCGGCAAATTACGTTGAATATTCCGGCAACCCGCCGGCGTCCGTGGTGGAAGAACTCACAGTCAAAGTCTTGTCTAAACCGAATTTAAAAGGCTGCTGGGTTATCGGCGGGCTTGCGAACTTTACCGACATTTATGAAACTTTGCTTGGGTTTGTGCAGGGACTTAAGAAAATTAAACCCCTGCCTTCCTATCCGATTGTTATCCGCAGAGATGGGCCAAGGCAGAAAGAAGCTTATAAAATGCTAAATGAAACGGCGAAAAAAGAGGGTTTTGACTTTCATTTATATGGACCGGAAATTTCCATGTCGGATTCGGCCGGAATAATGGTTAAATTAGCTTATAACAAATGAGTATATTAATAGATGAAAATACAAAAGTCCTGATTCAGGGTATTACGGGCAAGGAAGGATCACGCGCAGCGGGAGAAATTTTTCGGTACGGCACGCGGGTATTAGCGGGCGTAACTCCCGGGAAAGGCGGGCAGACCACGGAAATTGGAGCGCCGGTGTTCAACAGTGTGAAGGAAGCCTTGGCAAAATTCCCGGAGATAAATACCAGTTTAATTGTTGTACCGGCGCCGTTTGTGCTGAGCGCGGCAACAGAAGCTATTGAATGTAAAATACCTTTGATAAATATTTTAACGGAAAAAGTTCCGGTACTGGATGTGGCAAAAATTATAAGCTTGGCGCTTCGGGCAGGAGTTAAAGTTGTAGGCCCGAGTTCAGTGGGAATTATTTCTCCCAAAAAAGCAAAAATCGGCAGTATTGGCAGTTCGGAGCTGGTCCATAAAACTTTTGCTTCCGGCTTTGTGGGAGTTATGTCTAAAAGCGGCGGTATGACAGCGGAAATTTCCAGAATTTTGACAGAAAGCGGTCTGGGGCAAAGCACTGTCGTGGGGATTGGCGGTGATTTGCTTATTGGTTCGGATTTTGTAGATTTAGCCTTGGAATTTGAAAAAGACCCGGAGACTAAAGTGCTGGTAATTTTTGGTGAAGTGGGGGGTTCCTATGAAGAAAAATTGGCGGAGGCAATGCGGCAAAAGAAAATAAAGAAGCCGGTTGTAGCGTTGATTGCCGGAAGATTTTCTGAAAAATTGCCGCAAGACACCGTGCTGGGGCATGCAGGAGCGATTGTCAGCAAGGGAAAAGGTTCGGCTAATTCCAAAATTGCAGCTTTGGAAAAAGCAGGCGCAGTGATTGCGGAAATTCCGGAGGATATTTCTTTATTGGTTAAAAAAATTATTAATGCCAACTAATATGAAATTTAAAACAGCCATAAGCCAAACCAAAAACAACAAACACTATATTTGGGGAAAAGATATTTTAGAATTAATGGACAGGCATTCTTTTACTGAAGTTATTTTTTTGTTTTTGCGCGGCAGTTTGCCAAAAAAAAATGAACAAGCACTTTTGGAAGCTGTGCTAATTGCCGCCACGGAGAACGGGATAGAAGCGCCGTCGCTGTTTGTGCCGCGCGTGGTTGCGGCCAGCGGAAATGAATTTCATGCTGCATTGGCCGCAGGCATGCTTTCCATAGGCGAAAAACACGGCGGGGCAGCAGGAAAAGCCGCAGAGCTGTTTAGCTGCGGCAAAAGCGCGGAGCAGATTGTTAAAGAAAATAAGATTATTCCCGGCTTCGGGCATAAAATGTATAAAGACGAAGACCCAAGGGCGACTTTGTTGCATCAAAAATCTAAAGATTTAGGCTTTTCGGGGAAGTATTTTGAAATTGCCAAAGAAATTGAGAAAATATTAGCGGAAAAGAAAGGCAGGGAATTGCCTTTGAATATTGACGGCGCTATGGCTTGCTGTATGTTGGAATTGGGGCTTGATGCCAAACTGGGCAAAGCCTTGTTCTTGATCGGCCGCATTGTCGGTATGTCTGCGCACATTTTGGAAGAATACAAGCAGGGGAATAGTTATTATAGGCTGGGGGAAGATGAAATTGAATATCAAGAATAAATTTGATGAAAGCATTGGTTTTCGACTCCAGTACCACAACCTTCGGCTGGCTACGGGGTAGGCAAAAGTAAACCTATGTTATGAAAGCACTAGTTTTCGATAAATCAAAATCTGACTGGGAAAGCTCGCGCGGGTTTGATTTGGTAAATATTTCGGAGCCAAGCATCAATGAAAAAGAAAACCCCGGCGATGCTAATTATGTCATTATTAAAGTCCACTACGCGGGTATTTGTGGCACAGACCGGGGCATTTGGAATAGGCAAGCTTTTAAGGATGCCATTTTAAATACTATAGACGAACAAGTAAAAAATGGCGGTAATCCTTATAGAATCATTGGCCATGAATTTTTTGGCGAAGTGGTAAAAGTGGGCAGTAAGGTAAAAAATGTAAAGCCCGGGGACTTTGTGAGCCAGGAATCTCATGTTGTTTGCAATAACTGCTATCAGTGCAAGCGGGGAGAAAAGCACGTCTGCACTAACGAGAAAATTTTGGGAATTTCTCACGACGGAGGTTTTTGCGAATATGCTAAAATCCCTTCGTATATTCTCTGGAAAACGGACACCAGTAAGATTCGTCCCGAGATAGCGGCTATGCAGGAGCCGTTTGGCAATGCAGTACACGCCGCATCTAAAGTAGACGTTAAAGGAAAAACCGTGGCAATTTTTGGCCTTGGTCCGATTGGCATGTTTTTGACAATGATAGTTAAAGGCATGGGTGCGTTAAGCATTATTGGCATAGAACCGAACCCGGTGGCGATTGATATGGCTAAAAAGTTGGGGATTGATTACGTGATTCCATTGAAGAAAATAGTACACAGTAAACAGTACTCAGCAAAGCCATATCAACATAATCCCGAAGTAACCGATGAGATTATGAAAATTACTAAAGGAATTGGCGTGGATGTGAGTTTTGAGATGGCAGGCTTTAATGACTCGGTGAACAATGCCATTGCCGGCGTCCGCCGCGGCGGGGAAGTTATTTTGTTCGGCTTGAAAACCGGGGATTTCGTGTTTGAAGACTATAATAAGTTGGTAATGAAAGGAATTACTATGTACTGCGTGGCGGGCAGGCGGGTTTGGGATACCTGGAAAATCACAAAAAAATTGTTTGAAGATACGGGAAATAAAATCCAGGAAAATATGTGGAATGTAATCCTGGACCAGGGCAGAGGGACAATTTTACCGATTTCGGAGTATACTAAAGACAGGTTTGAACAAATGATGAGCGAGCACCCAAAATTATTAATACAGTTTTAAATGGCGGGATTACAGAAGTTATCAGATCAAGCCTCTTATGCTAGTTTGGCATTAAGCAGTGTTTATTATTTGTTTGATTGTGCTAATAAGTATGGAGAAGATGCTATTCTAATTAAGAGTATAAATGAAAAAATACACCAACTTTTGAAACTCTCGCAGCTTTTTGTATTGAATTGTTTCTGAAAGTATTGATAGGCTGTGATATTTGTTTAGAAAACAAGAATACAAAAAAGTCCACTGAAGAGATAATTAAAGATATACAGAAAAAAATGACGGGATATGGGCACGATATAAGAAAGCTTTTTGATGATAATCAATTGTTATGTAAAAAATTACAAATAAGTGTCGTATCGACGTTCCGAAATCAGTTTATTCATAAATATGAAATTTTGTTTGTAAATAATGACAGAATTGATATTAGAAATTTTGAAGCTATTAGATATGGAGCATTTGCAAAAAGTCCAAACTATTCATACGGATCAATCAAAAATAACGACAAGATAGAAGAATTTTTAAATAATCTAAAAAACTATGTGTGGAAAGTATTTAACTACACAGCAAAAGAATTAAAAAAATAAGCCTATGTTTACCAATATAAAACAACAATTTGAGGAGGAACTAAAGGCTATTAAAGACGCGGGGACGTGGAAAGAGGAGTGGGTTATTTCTTCTGTCCAGGGCGCGGAAATAGAGGCGCAAGGAAAAAAGCTTTTGAATTTTTGCGCGAATAATTATCTTGGCCTCGCATCTTCCAAAGAGTTGGCCGAGGCTGCCATTGAAGGCGTTAAAAAATACGGCTACGGTATGGCCTCTGTTAGGTTTATTTGCGGTACTTCCACGATTCATAAAGATTTGGAAAAAGAAGTATCCAAGTTTTTCGGCACGGAAGATGCTATTTTATATACATCCTGTTTTGACGCTAACACCGGACTTTTTGAGACAGTTTTAACGGACGAAGACGCAATTTTAAGTGACCAGTTGAACCATGCGTCTATCATAGACGGCGTGCGTTTGTGCAAAGCGGAAAGGTACAGGTATGAACATTTAAATATGAAAGACTTGGAAGAGAAGCTTAAAGAAGCTTCGGGCAAACGAAGGAAACTGATAGCTACTGACGGCGTGTTCAGTATGGACGGTGAGACAGCCAAAGTTAAAGAAATTTGCGATTTGGCGGAAAAGTACGGCGCAATGGTGATGGTGGACGACAGTCACGGCAGTGGTGTTTTAGGCGAAAACGGCAGAGGCGCGGTGGAAGGCTTAATGGACAAAGTGGATATTCTAACATCAACTTTTGGAAAAGCTTTGGGCGGTGCGGGCGGCGGGTTTACCGCAGGAAGGAGAGAAATTATAGATGTTTTAAGGCAAAGATCGCGTACCGCATTATTTTCCAACGCGCTTCCTCCAATGATAGCTTCAGCGGCCTTGTATGTTTTGCAGAATTTTGATTCATCGCTTTCGCATCTGCGCAAACAATTAGCCAAGAACATGGCCTACTTCAGAGAAAAAATGGAAAAATTAGGCTTTACTTTGGGAGGAGACGGTAAACATTCAATTACTCCGGTTATGCTTTATGAAGAGCGCGTGGCTACCGAAATGGCCGACAAGCTTTTTGAAAAAGGCATTTACGTAAAAGGTTTTACCTATCCGGTGGTGTCTAAAGGCACCGCGCGTATCCGTGTGCAAATATCGGCGGTTCATACAAAAGAGCAGATGGACAAGACAGTAAGAGCGTTTAAAGTAGTGGGGAAGGAAATGAAGATAATTAATTAAGTACCAAGAACCAAATAATAAGTACCAAACAAGCACCAATATTAAAATTGAAAAAAAAATTGAAATTTGGAATTTGTTTGGATCTTGGTTTTTGTGATTTGGAACTCAAAAAGCTATGAAGAATATTGTAATAATCGGCGGGGGGACGGGGACATTTACTTTGCTTTCCGGCCTTCGCAGGTTTCCTACAAATAATTCAGTCATCGTGTCATCAGCTGATGACGGCGGAAGCACAGGCAGGTTAAGATCCGACCTCGGCGTTTTTCCTCCCGGGGATTTGCGCCAGTGCCTTTTGGGGCTTTCCTATACGGAAAAAGAAATGCAGGACTTGTTTTCCTACCGTTTTGAAAAAGGCGAGCTTAAAGGGCATACGGTGGGCAATATAATCTTGTCGGCTTTAAGCAAAACATTGAGAGGAGTTGAACCGGCAATAAAACAGGTGGCTAAAATGTTGAACGTGCGCGGCGAGGTCGTGCCGGTGACTTTGTTTCCAACCACACTTTCGGCGACTTTAAAGAATGGAAAAAAGATTATCGGAGAGCATAATATTGATGAACCAAAAGTAAAGTCCAGGCCCCCCATTAAGAATTTAAAACTTTTACCTTCCGCTCCCGCCAACAGAAGGGCTTTGAGGTCTATAAGAAAGGCGGATGTAATTATTTTAGGCCCCGGGGACTTATTTACCAGCATTTTGCCGAATTTGCTGGTAAAAGGCGTGGGCCAGGCCATGGCCAAATCAAGAGCCAAAAAAGTTTTAGTGGTTAATTTAATGACCAAAAAGGGGCAGACCGATGGTTTTACGGTGGCGGATTTCGTAAACACGGTCAATAGATACTTAGGCAAAGCCAAACTGGGTGCGGTCATCATTAACAGCAAAAAACCCAATTCCGGCATTTTGGCAAAATATAAAAAAGAGGGGGCGAAGTTTATAGAGCCGGACACCAGCCAGTTAAAACGACTGGGCATTATGGTTATTTCCAAAGATTTGCTCTCTAAAAACGTGTTCAGTAAAGCAAATGGGGATGCTTTGATGAGAAGTTTTCTTAGGCACGATTCAGATAAATTAGCGAAGATTATATATAATTTGTAATTTATAAAGTTTTGTCATCCCGACCGAGTTCCGACTTGTCGGGACGAGTGGAGGGAACCCTTGTACGTCCTAAGAACAATATTTAAGGGATTCCTCGACTCACTATGTTCGCTCGGAATGACAGTGGGGATTTTATGAAAACCAGTATAAAAAAATCTATCAAGCAATCGAAAGCCATAAAGTTTGAAGTTAAAGATGGCAGAAAAACAATAGGCCGCGCGTATTTGTATATCATTAAAAATGATTTGCACAAAAAGCCTTACGGCCTTTTGGAGGATTTGTTTGTGGAAGAAGCCTACCGAAAGCAAGGATTGGGAACAAAATTATTGATAAAGGTGATTAGTGAAGCAAAAAAGAGAAAGTTATACAAACTCATTGGCACGAGCAGGACTTCTAGAATGAAGGCCCATAAATTTTATGAAAAGTATGGTTTTAAAAAATACGGGTACGAGTTCCGCATGAATTTAACCAAATGAAAGATCAAATTATCATTCTGGCGGCGGGGAAAGGCACCCGCCTAAACCACGAAAGCCTGCCTAAGGTTTTAGTGCTTTTTAGGGGACAGCCTTTAATTAAGCATTTGCTTTTAAGAATTTCCAAAATCATCCAAAGCACAAAACCAATAGTGGTTGTGGGCTTTATGGCAGAAAAAGTAAAAGCCACGTTGGGAAACAGGTTTGAGTACGTTTTGCAGGAACCGCAGCTTGGCACCGCGCATGCCGTGCGCGCGGCCAAGGAAAAAATAAAAGCGGAAAACGTTTTGGTTTTGTATGGCGATATGCCTTTTATTACGGAAGGTAGCTTAAGGAAACTAATCAGAATGCATCACGATGAAAAGGCAAACCTTTCCATGTTCACCGCCACCGTGCCGAATTTTGAAAATGAATTTGCAGGCTTGTTGCATTATGGCAGAATAATCCGCAGTTTCAACAAAGAATTTGTTAAAATTACGGAATTTAAAGACGCAAGCGACGCAGAGAAAAACATTAAAGAACTAAATACCGGAATTTATATGTTTAATTCGCAATGGCTGTGGAAAAACATAAAAAAAATTAAAAATAAAAATGTGCAGAAAGAATATTATCTTACTGACATCGTGGAAATTGCCATAGAGCAGAAAGAAAAAATATATTCGCTTGCCATAGATCCCAAAGAGGTGATTGGTATAAACAGCAAGGAAGACTTGGAGAGAGTGGAATCCCGTTAGAAGTCCAATGTGCTTATAACACTTTGGCAATCCCGACTTTAGGTCGGGGTTTACTTCTAAGGGGATGTGGATATCATACGCCCGCCCCTCTTAAGTAAGAGGGGATTTTTATTTTGACAGTATGCTGTATGATATTATATGATAAAGTATGATAAATAATCAAAAAAAATCAAACCAAGTTAAAAAGTAGGTGCTGGGGCCGTAGATTAAATTTTACGGCCCGGCCACCTGCTTTTGAAACTCGGTGGTAGACGACAGGAACTTAGTTGCCATCCCGACCGTAGTGGAGAGATCTCTATAATTATCAGAAATCGTTAGGAGATCCTTCGTTAATATTTAGGATGACAAAAATAAATTTTTGTCATCTGCCACTGCCCTGTTAGTTCAGAGGGGCCAGAGGCAGTTGTACACCCCAAATTCAAGGAGGGGTGATGATTTTAGGGAGACAAGGAGAACCGGAATGGTAGAGTTGGGAACTTTCCCGAGAATTGATTCACTTCCGCCATACGTATTGGCGGAGGTAACCAGAGAGAAACAAAAATACCGTCATGATCAGCTAGATATCATCGATTTTGGAATGGGTATACCTGACGGTCCCACACCTCAAATCGTGGTGGACAAGCTGAAGACGGCGGTTGACGACAAACGCAATCATCGCTATTCACAATCCATAGGGATCCCCATGTTGCGGGTTGAGATAGCGAAACGCTATCAGGCTCGCTACGGCGTCAGATTGGATCCGGATAGCGAAGCCATCGTCAGCATCGGTGCCAAGGACGCATTGGCCCACCTGCTAATTGCCGTTCTGAATGCCGGCGATGGCGTGGCGACACATTGCCCTTCATATCCTATCCATATGCAGGGGGTGGTATTTGCCGGTGGCGTGCCGTTTCTGCTGGAGATGCCGAGTCCAGATGAATTTCTTAATCGGCTTCACGACCTGTACCGGATGTTGGCGTGCAAGCCGCGCATGATCCTCATCTCTTTCCCGCACAATCCCACAACCCAATGTGTGGAGTTGGACTTCTTTAAGGAGATAGTCCGGTTGGCGCATCAGCATGGTACCATGGTCGTCCACGACTTCGCCTACGCGGACCTGGGCTTTGACGGTTACCAACCGCCGAGCATGCTTCAAGTCCCGGGAGCGAAGGAAGTGGGCGTGGAGATTTTCTCTTTGTCCAAGAGCTTCAACATGTCGGGTTGGCGCGTGGGGTTTTGCATTGGCAACCTGAGGATGGTGGAGGCACTGCGGAAGATCAAGAGTTATTTGGATTATGGTGTATTCCAACCTATCCAGATCGCGTCCATCATTGCCATGCGACACTGCGAAGAGGACACCCGGCGCATTTGTGCCACGTACCAGAGGCGGCGGGATGTGCTCGTTGAAGGACTCAACTCAATCGGCTGGCCAGTTGATAAGCCTAGGGGAACAATGTTTGTCTGGGCACCGATACCAGAGTCTTTTCAAAATATGGGCTCACTACAGTTCTCGAAGCTTCTTCTGGAGAAGGCGCTTGTGGCTGTTTCCCCTGGTGTGGGTTTTGGACCGTTTGGTGAAGGGTACGTTCGTTTCGCGCTGATTGAGAACTTTCATCGCACGAGACAAGCCCTCCACAATCTCAAAACAACCTTCAGAGGCTGGGAAAGCCCGCATCCGCGGCGACGACGAAAGCAAGCCGCTATCGCAGTCTCCACTTGACCTGTTTACATGTGGGGCCGGGCAGTATCCTTGGATTTTTCTTACCGGAGAAATTCTAGGAACTGCCTTGCCCCGTCAGTTTTTTAAAATGTGACTGTGCAGAACTGTTTTGACATATAACTTTATATTTGTTTTAATATAGTAAAGTATTACGATATCATACTTTTTTATAAAAGACTGTTCTTCGCAAAATTAGCCTAAAAAATTTTAGACTAATTTTGCGGGGAGGAAGCCTTTCTTCCCCCAAAAAGGCGGGCGAGTGCCCGCCATCACACTAGACAACAGAGGTAAGAGAGATGCAAGCACAAGCGCCCCCAGATGGGGCTAGTGTGACTCCCACCGCCAGCGAGGCGGTGGATGGACCGGCCGCGGAGACGCGGCCAAGACAAGAAGCAGGAGGGATCAAGATTCCGGTTATCAACTGGCGTCTCGTCCAGAAGTGTCCGGTCGATTTCCCGGATGGCGTAATGCGCGTGGGAGGTGTGCAGGCGCCAGCGTAGGGTGATACTCGAGGTCATCCTAAGCATCGGGCCTCCTAAGGGCCCGTCTTCTTAGGCGCATCAAGCGCCTCTCGCTACACAAGCCGGAATTACCAACGTAGTTCGTGTAGTTTGCAACGAATGCCCGCTTTGCGTTGCAGTCACACAGGTGATTCCGGCTTCACCTTTTAAATTCAGGAAAAATATGATATCATCACACTTGTGAGGTTTTAGTATCCCCTCCTAATTTTCCCTTAAAGTAAGGGGAGGTAGGGTAGGGATATTAATATCGTTAAATGTCCAGAGAACGACTTACAATTACGCTTAAAGACGAGCTTTTGAAGGCCTTAGACAGCCAGATTGACGGACATCGTTTAAGGAACAGAAGCCACGCGATTGAGTACTTTTTGTCCAAAAGCCTTGGGGGAAAACCTGCTAAGGTTTTAATTTTGGCCGGCGGCAAAGCGGTTTATTTTGCGTCCGAAAAAAAGAGCTTGCCTAAGGCCATGGTCAAAATCGCGGGCAAGCCGCTTTTGGAACAGGTTTTGCTGAAACTCAAGAATTTCAAATTAACCGATGTTTGGATTTCCGTGGGAGAAGGCGGTGAAACCATTAAACAGCACTTTCAGGATGGCTCGGACTTGGGGCTTAACATCAATTATCTGGATCAACCGAAAGGCTGCAAAGGCACGGCGCAGGCTTTGCTCCAGGCCAAGGATATTGTGGGCTCGGGCAGTTTTGTTTTGCTTTACGGGGACGTTTTAAGCGACATTGATTTCAATGAATTTTTGGAATTCCACCGCAACCAGAGGGGGGAAGTCTGCACCATGGCTTTGACAGTGGCCGAAAGCGTTTCCATGTGGGGTTTGGCCCAGCTGAACGGGAGTCGCATAGTGAGTTTTGAGGAGAAACCCAAAAGCCCGAGAACGTTTTCCAGGCTGGTGAATGCCGGCATCTATGCAATGGAGCCGGAAATTTTTAAATACATAAAATCCGATGAAGCCAAGCTGGAAGCTGTCGTGTTTCCGCGCCTGGCGGAAGAGGGTAAGCTGTACGGGTATCCGTTTAAAGGCTTATGGCTGGATATAAGTAATAGCGCGGCGTATAAGCAGGCGCTAAAAGAAATTTCCAATCTCCAATAGCAAATTTACAAATGTAAATCATTAATAATTTTATTAAGTTACCCTTATGGCTAAGAAAAAACCCTCCAAAAACAAAAGATTGCGAATCGCGCTTAACGGCCTCGGAAGAGTCGGGAGAATTTTTTTGCGGATTGCCTACAATAACCCGCATTTTGAGATTGTGGTTGCAAAGAGCAGAAGCCCTCTTGAAACATACGTCCATCTTTTGAAGTATGACTCAGCTTACGGGGTTTGGGAAAAAGAAGTTGCCAAAAAAAGGAATAATTTGGTAATTGAAGATGTCAGTATTCCGTTTATTCAGGAAGCCAACGGCAATGTAAACTGGAAAAAATTGGGTGTGGATATGCTGATAGACGCAACCGGAAGGTATACGCAGCGGGAAAAGGCAGAAGAGCATATTGCCGCGGGCGCAAAGTATGTAGTGGCAACCGCGCCAATGAAAGAGGAGGACGCGATTTTGGTTTATGGCATAAATCATAAGACTTTTGATCCCGAAAAACACAGGATAGTTTCCGCTGGCAGCTGCACCACGGTTTGTAGTACGCTTACGGCCAAAGTTTTGGAAGAAAATTTTGGTATCCGCCAAGGTTTTATTAACACCGTGCACGCGGTGACCAACGACCAGCAGCTTTTGGATGCTTCGCACAAGGATTTAAGAAGGGCGCGCGCCGCCGGCCAATCTATAATTCCGACTTCCACGGGCGTTTCTAAAACTATTACTAAGTTGTATCCGCATCTTAAAGGGAAAATTGCGGCTTTGTCCCTGCGCGTGCCGGTACTTAACCCTTCGGTTGTGGTTTTTACGGTGGAACTTAAAAAGAAAACCACGGCCCAGGCGTTAAATAACGCGTTCAAAAAAGCCTCGCAAGGCGAGCTTAAAAATCATTTAGATGTTTCGGATTTGCCGCTTGTTTCCACGGACTTTAAAGGCAATCCCAACGGTGCCATTATTGATTTAGTGAGCACCGAAGTGGTAGATGGAAAACTTGCTAATATCCTTGCTTGGTACGACAACGAATGGGGTTATGTCCAGCAGATGGTTTATCTGCTGGAATATATGGCGAAAAAAATCAGCGTTAAGTCCTAAGTGTTTAGCGCTCTATAAGAAAAGCTCTCCAATATGCTGGGAAGTTTATTTGATAATTTTTAACAGTTCTTTGTGAATTTTGCCGTTGGAGGCAATTACCCCTTGGCTTTTGGGAGAAAGCGGCTTGCCGGCAAGGTCGGTTACTGTGCCGCCCGCTTCGGCGACTACTAAAATAGCGGCAGCAAAATCCCAAATATGCAAATCCCTGGTAACATAAAAGTCTAAAATACTGTTTCCGACCATACTGGTTTGCAGAGCCGTAGAGGCCAGTCCCCTGACTTTGCGGCAAACGTGGATGATTTTGGCAAAAAGCTTCACACCATGCTCTCTTTCCACCCAGCCGATGCAGCCAAAAGCTTCTTTTAATCTTTTAGTGCCGGAGACTTTGATTTTTTTGCCGTTTAAAAACGCGCCTTTGCCCCGGACGGCGGTGTACATATCTTTGAGGATCGGGTTATATATCACTCCTATTAAAGGACCTTTGCCGTCCCACAAAGCTATGGAAATACAGGCCAAAGGCAGGCCCTGGATATAATTGGAAGTGCCGTCAATTGGGTCAATATACCAGCGCAAAGCGCCTAAAGCACGATTTTCGCGCCAGCCCATTTCCTCGCCCATGATGCAATGCGCTGGGAAAGCTTTATGGATTTGGTTTTTAATTAACTTCTCAATCTTCAAGTCTATTTCAGTCACAAGATTTCTCGGATCGCCACCCTTTTTTTTGACATCTTTAGGCTTGCCAAAATTTTTGGTGAAGATCTTACCGGCCTCATTAGCCGCGGAAACGGCCACTTTGAGATATTTTCCTTGGTTGGTCATCCCGTTAGAAATTTTAGTCATAGAATATTATTATATAAAGACATTATTAATTTCCGGTAATCCTCGTTATTTCTAACGGGGTAAATATAAGCTTATTATACAGAAAAAAATGTTATAATACCATAGTTATGCGCATTATTGCAGATTTTCATATTCATTCAAAATATTCCAGGGCATGCAGTCAGGAGCTCACTCCAAAAAACATTGGTCTTTGGGCAGACAAAAAGGGTATTCAGGTAATTTCAACTGCAGACTTTACCCATCCGAAATGGTTAATTGAACTCAAAGAAAATTTGGAAGAGGTAAAGCCAGGATTATATCAGCTGCGTGATAAGAGCGCGGGTGCTTATTTTTTTTGTTCTTTAGAAATTTCTTCTATTTATAAACAAGGAGACAAAATTAGAAGAATACACAATGTTATTTTCGCCCCAAATTTTGAAGCGGTTGAGAGAATCATAAGTAGCTTGAAAAAAGCCGGGGCGAACCTGTCGGCAGATGGCAGGCCAATCACCGGCATTCATTGCGATGATTTGGTAAAAATAGTTAAAGAAGCATCGCAGGCAGCCGAGGTAATTCCGGCCCATGCCTGGACGCCGCATTTCGGAGTATTCGGTTCTTTGTCGGGTTTTGACAGCGTGGAGGAAGCGTTTGGCGACCAATCCAAACATATCTTTGCCATTGAAACGGGTTTGTCTTCTGACCCAAAAATGAACTGGCAGATATCAAGCTTAGATAAATACACTTTGGTTTCAAATAGCGACGCTCACAGTTTGCGCAAAATCGGGCGCGAAGCCAATGCGTTTGAAATAGATCCAGAGAAACTATCTTACGCGGAAATTATTCGTATCATTAAGGACAATGACCCGAAAGAATTTTTATACACCATTGAGTTTTTTCCGGAGGAAGGAAAATATCATTTGGACGGCCACAGGGACTGCAAGTTTTCCTGTGAACCTTCCAAGACCAAAAAACTTGGCGGAATTTGTCCAGTCTGTGGCAAGAAGCTTTTGGTTGGCGTATTAAACCGGGTGGACGAACTTTCCGATCGTGAATACGGCTTTGAGCCGCAAAGCCGGGTGCCTTATAAAAGTGTTATTCCCTTAGAGGAAATTATCGCGGAAACTTTGGACGTGGGCGTGGCAAGCAAAAAAGTTTCTGGTTTTTATGAGCGGATGACAAGCCAGCGTCCGGAATTCGACATTTTATTGGATTTAGACAAAGATCAAATATCTAAAATCAGCAATCCTCAAATCGCGGAGTCAGTCATCCGCGTCAGAGAAGGCAGGGTCGCCTTAGAAGGCGGCTATGATGGAGTTTTTGGCAAAATCAAGATATACTCCGAAGAGGAGAGGGAAAAACTGTTTAGTAAACCAAAACAGGAGAGTTTGTTTTAAAATGGAAAAAGACAAGAACTTAACCACGTTTTATTTAGTAAGGCATGGGGAGACGAAATTTAATATTAAAAAGATACTTCAAGGGCAAACCGACTCGCCTTTAACCGAAACGGGCCGAATGATGACACAGGAGCTGTCGCAGGATTTGGCCAATATTCGGTTTGATGCGATATTTTCTTCGGATCTTGCTAGGGCGAAAAATACCGCGGAGATCATCAGGCTAAACAGGAAGCTAGCAATTAATACCCATAAACTTTTAAGGGAGAGGAGTTTTGGCTGCTGGGATGGGACTTCAGCGAAAATTTTTAGGGAAAAGAATAAGGTCTTACTGGATAAAATGGAAAGTCTGTCAGAAAAAGAGAAAATAAATTTTCGACTGTATGATGGCTATGAAACAGAGGCCGAAATTGCCGCTAGGATGATTACCGTTTTAAGGGAAATCGCTGTTACTTATGTTGGCAAAACGGTTTTAGTGGTGAGCCACGGGGCGATTATGAGATCGTTATTGGTCCATTTGGGTTTTGGGAGTTACGATGAACTGCCAAGAGGGAAAACAGTTTCTAATTTAGGGTATATTGTTTTGGAATCTGACGGAGTGGATTTTTTTATAAAAAATACCATCGGAATAAATAAATTAACTCAAGTAGCGAAATGAAAAGAACCAAAATTGTTTGTACATTGGGACCGGCGTCGGAGTCTATCAAGATTTTGACCGAAATGGCTCGGGTGGGGATGAACGTGGCAAGGTTAAATTTTTCGCACGGCGACCATGAAAATCACGGACTTTTAATTAGGCGCATCCGTCAGGTATCCAAAAAACTGGATAAGCCAATCGCGATTGTACAGGACTTGCACGGGCCAAAAATTAGGGTTAGTGGCTTAAAAGATTCTTTGACCGTGCAAGTAGGGCAGGAAATAGTAATTGGCAAAGATTTTAAGCTGGATATTAAAGTCGCGCATTCCATTTGCGCGGGACAGCAAATTTTAATAGAAGACGGGCTGATTGAGTTGGAAGTAAAAAGCGTTCGCGGCAGCAAAATCCACTGCATCGCTTTAAGCCCCGGGAAAATCAGGAACCACAAAGGTGTGAACCTGCCGAGAACCAAGTTGAAAATCCCCATACTTACTAAAAAAGATATAGAAGATTTAAAATTTGGCCTTAGGCAGGATGTGGACTACGTGGCTTTGTCTTTTGTGCGCACCCGGCAGGACGTAAAAAATCTTAAAAAATTAATAAACAGACATAACCCTAAAAAGTTCAGCGCCCCTAAAATAATCGCCAAAATTGAAAAGCCCGAAGCGGTAAAGAATTTTGACGGCATCTTAAAAGAATCGGACGCGATTATGGTGGCAAGGGGCGACCTTGGCGTGGAGATGCCGGAATCGCAGGTTCCCATCATCCAAAAGCAGATTATAGACAAATGTCTTAAAGCGGCAAAGCCCGTGATTGTGGCAACGCAGATGTTGGATTCCATGATTAAAAATTCCAAGCCCACCAGGGCGGAAGTTTCGGATGTGGCCAACGCCGTTATTGACCAGACGGACGCTGTAATGCTTTCGGGCGAGACCGCTTTTGGCAACTATCCCGTTAAAGTGGTAAGCGAAATGAATAAAATTATTGAAGTTACGGAAAAGTCCAAGTTTTTGCCCGAGCACCGGCATTTGCTTAATAAAGTCGTTAGCAGGACTGAAGCGATTGCTGAAAGCGTTTACGATTTGGCTATGCACGTAAAAGCCAAAGTCATTGTCGGGGCAACAACCAGCGGCTTTACCGCGCGCGAGGTTTCCCACAAGCGTCCTTATTTGGTAAAACTTGTAATGCTCACTCCCAATGAAAAAGTTTTAAGGCAGCTTTCTTTGCTTTGGGGAGTAGAAAGTTTTCTGGTTTCTAAGGTCAAAAGTTTTGAAAAGCTGATGGGTATAATGATGGGAATAATCAAGCAAAAAAAATTGGCTAAAAGAGGCGAAAAAGTTATAATGGTGACAGGCGAGCCTTTGGGGCAAAGGGAGAATTTGAATCTAGTGGAAATAAAAACAGTGTAAATTTACAGATTCACTGATAGCACAGATAACACGGATGTTTAAAATCAATATAAATAATTAATTATTTTGTTAAAATGTCACAAAAGGACAAAGTACATATTTTATGGTTTGACGAAGTCGGCAAAAACGACGTCGGCTTGGTAGGAGGTAAGAACGCTAATTTGGGTGAGATGTATCAGAATTTGACCCAAACGGAAAGCAAAATTTTTAAAGGCGAAAAAATTAAAGTGCCCTACGGTTTTGCCGTTACTGCCGCGGCTTACAGGGATTTTGTAAAAGAAAATGGTTTGGATGCCAAAATTAAAGAGATTTTGGCGGATCTGGATACGCACAATATTAAACAATTGGAAGAAAAGGGGCACAAGGTAAGGCAGGCGATTTTGGAAGCGGAGTTTCCAAAAGAGATGGAAGACGAGATAGAAAAAGCCTATCAAGAGATGGCGAAAAAAATGAACCTAACGCCGGAAACTTTGGACGTGGCTGTCCGTTCTTCCGCTACAGCCGAAGATTTGCCGGACGCTTCCTTTGCCGGCCAGCAGGAGACTTATTTAAATATCCGCGGTGAGCACGAACTTTTAGAGGCCGTAAAAAAAGCTTTTGCTTCTTTGTTTACTAACCGTGCGATTTCCTATCGCCAGGATAAAGATTTTGACCATTTTGAAGTGGCTTTGTCCGTTGCAGTGCAAAAAATGGTGCGCAGCGATCTCGGCAGCAGCGGCGTAATGTTTACTATAGACACCGAAAGCGGCTTTAAGGAAATGGTTTTGATAAACGCTTCCTGGGGCTTGGGAGAATTCGTGGTAAAGGGCGTGGTTACGCCGGATGAATACAAAGTTTTTAAACCGACTTTGAAGAAAGGTTTTAAATCCATTATCAGCACAAAGCTGGGAACCAAGGAGAAAAAACTGATTTACGCGGCAGAAGGCGTAAGCCCCACCAAGGAAGTTCCGGTTTCAGAAATTGACCGACATAAATTTGTTTTGTCAGAAGATCAAATCTTGCAGCTCGCTAAGTGGGGAGCGATTATTGAGGATCATTATCAAAGACCAATGGATATAGAGTGGGCGGTGGACGGCGAAACAGGCGAACTTTATATTGTCCAGGCCCGGCCGGAAACCGTGCACGCTTCGGACACTGGCAAAGTTTTGGAAGAATTCGTGCTGGAAGAAAAAGGCGGGAAAGTCTTAACCCAAGGGGCTGCGGTGGGCGCGAAAATTGGGGCGGGCAAAGCGCATTTTATTAAAGACGCCTCCCAAATAAGCGAATTTCAAAAAGGCGAGGTTTTGGTTACGGACATTACCGACCCGGACTGGGAGCCAATTATGAAGATTGCTTCCGCGATCGTTACTAATTCTGGAGGAAGAACCTCCCACGCCGCGATCGTGAGCCGTGAACTTGGAATTCCCGCCATTGTAGGCTGCGGCAACGCTACGCAGGTGATTAAAAGCGGTCAGGAAGTTACCGCGTCCTGCGCCGAAGGGGAAGTCGGCAAGATCTATGAAGGGCTTTTGAAATTTAAGGTTATCAAGCATGATTTAGCCCATTTTCAGCCCCCAAAAACTGAGATTAAAATGATTGCGGCAAATCCTGAACTGGCCTTTAGCCACGCCAATATGCCTAATAAAGGAGTGGGGCTGGCGCGTGAGGAGTTTATTATTTCCAATTACATAAAGATTCACCCTAACGCTTTAATTAATTACGAAAAGCTGGATGATAAAGAGGTTAAGAAGCAAATAGACGAACTCACGATTGGCTATGAAAACAAGGTTGAATTTTTTGTGGATAAACTCGCTTATGGAATCGCCCAGCTGGCGGCAGCGTTTTATCCTCATGATGTGCTTTTGCGGTTTAGTGATTTTAAGAGCAATGAGTATGCGAATTTAATCGGCGGGAAACTTTATGAGCCGGAAGAGGAAAACCCGATGATCGGCTGGAGGGGAGCCAGCAGATATTACGACGAAAATTTTGAAAAGGCATTTTCTTTAGAAGTGGAAGCGGTTAAGAAAGTCCGCGAGGAAATAGGGCTTTGGAATTTAAGCGTGATGATTCCGTTTTGCAGGACGCCGGAAGAAGGCAAAAAAGTTATTGAAAAAATTGAACAGTACGGGCTTACGAACCGTATTTCCCGGGACCAGCTGAAAAAGAAAAAGAACGGGGATCTGGTTGAACCAATGGAAATTTGGACTATGGCGGAAATACCTTCCAATATTTTACAGGTGGACGAATTTGCGGAAATTTTTGACGGCTTTTCAATTGGTTCAAACGATTTAACCCAGCTGACTTTAGGTCTTGACCGCGATAGTAAATTAATTGCCCACATAGGGGACGAGCGGAATAACTCCGTTAAAAAACTCATCCAAATTTTGATTAAAGAAGCTCACGCTCGGCACTTGAAAGTCGGCATTTGCGGACAGGGGCCTTCGGATTTTCCGGACTTTGCCGAATTTTTGGTTAAAGAAGGGATTGATTCCATTTCCATCAACCCTGACACGGTAATGAAAGCAAACGTGAACATTAAGGAAGTGGAAGAGAGATTGGGGAAGTAGACAAACATTTTGACAGACAAACATTCAAGCATCTATAACATGGCATTCAAAGGCTCAAGCCGCGTGCTTGAGCCTTTGAAATAGGAACATCTGGGCTTGAGTTTTGGCGCATTTTTTGCTAGATTGATTTAAGCCATTAGATATTTTTTGGAAGGATCGCATAGTGGTCTAGTGCGGCTGCTTGGAGAGCAGCTAACGGGGTCAAACCCGTTCGAGGGTTCGAATCCCTCTCCTTCCGCCAAAAAATCCGTGATAGTTTACGGATTTTTTGATGCCAAAACAAAGGATGTTTTAAGGTTGCCAGCGGGGGTGTTTTACTGGTAAAATTAATAGGCAACGCCTTTATCTTTAAGCTTTTTTATTTATGAGTTTTCTTTCTCCCAAAGTTTTGCGGGCTGTAGAATTTGCCGCAGTTGCGCACGACCATCAATATAGGAAATTTCCGGCGAAAGTACCCTATCTTTCCCACATAGCGGCAGTGGTTTTAATTTTGTGCAAGTCAGGTTTTGACAAGGATGTTTTAGCGGCTGGGGCTTTGCACGATGTTTTGGAAGATACCAAATTGTCCAGAGCAGAGATAGAGCAAAATTTTGGAAAGAAAGTTTTGGAATTGGTAGAGGCCGTGACGGAGCGCAAGAGCATGCCTTGGAAGGAACGTAAAGAGGAATATTTAAAACGTTTGCAGACTGCCAGTGAGGAAGCAAAAGCCATTTCGGGCGCCGACCTTTTGGCTAACCGCGCCAGCAATTTGGCGGGGCTAAAAAAAGGAATCAATCCCTGGGTTAAATTTGCGGACCAGGAAGCCCCCAAAGACCACGCGAAGAAAATCTTTGACATAGACAGACAAAGGTTTGAAATAATCAAACAGGGTATCAATATCCCTTTCGTTCCTGAATTGGAAAACGTGATGAAGGAAGTGGAAGAACTTAGTTGGAAACTACTTGGGCAGTAGATTTGTATTGGCTTAATTTTTTTACAGGATTTGATTAAGTTGCTAAGCATTTGTTGCTGCCATAAATTCCAAATTACAAATAACAAAACACAAACAAATTACAAATCACAATGACCAAAATGCCAAATTGTTTGATATTTGAAATTTAAAAATTGTAATTTGTTTGGTGCTTGTGATTTGTTTTTTGGAATTTTACCTTTTATGCCGGACAACACATTGCAAGAAATTAAAGACCGTCTTAATATTGCCGAAGTCATCGGGGGTTATATTCCTATTAAAAAAGCCGGCGGTAACTACAAGGCGGTTTGTCCCTTTCATAGCGAAAAAACGCCGTCTTTGATGATTTCGCCATCAAAGCAGATTTGGCATTGTTTCGGCTGCGGCGAGGGAGGCGATGTTTTCGGTTTTGTCATGCGCTATGAAAATTTGCAATTCCGTGAGGTTTTGAAAATTTTGGCGGACAAGGCCGGGGTAAAATTACCGGCTTACAGCCAGCAGTCAAAAATCAGCGAAGACCAAAAAGCCCCGCTTTTGCGGATTAATGATTTTGCCTCGCGTTTTTACCATCAAATTTTAACAAGCGAAAAGCAGGGCGTAAAAGCTTTGGAATATTTAAAGCAGCGGGGGCTTAATTCGGAAACTATCAAAAAATGGAGGATAGGTTTTGCTCCGGATGATTTTCATGTTTTGGAAAAGGCTTTGGCAAAAAAACAGGTGAATGTCAATGATTTAGTCAAGGCCGGAGTGAGCGCAAGGAACGAAAAAGGCCAGGTTTATGACAGGTTCCGTGGCAGGATTACTTTTCCGATTTTTAATTACTATAACGAGGTTGTGGGATTTTCCGCCAGGATCTTAAATGGCGACCGGCAAGCTGCTAAATACGTTAATTCCCCCGAAACCTTAATTTACAATAAAAGCAAAATTTTATTCGGTTTAAATTTTGCCAAGGAATCAATCCGAAAAAAAGACGAGGTTATAATTGTAGAAGGGCAAATGGACTGTATTTCCGCGCACCAAGCGGGCTTTGCCAACGTGGTGGCCTCCAGCGGCACGGCTTTGACTTTTGACCAGTTGTCGCTTTTAGGCAGGCTTACTAAGCATTTAAAGTTTTGCTTGGACGCGGACGAAGCGGGGTTTGCCGCTACCAAAAGGGCGATAGAAATTTATTTAGGACAGGATCTAAGTATAAAGATTGTAGACCTGGCGGGTGCCAAGGATCCGGATGAGTTAATTAAAAGAGATTTTCGGCAATTTGAGCAGCAAGTAAAAACCGCTCCGTTGTTTTTGGATTATTACATTGAAAAGTTATTTAAAAATTTTGCCGGCGATTCGGTAGAGCAAAAAAAACAGATTGCCGGAGAAATTTTGTCTTTGGTTAAATATCTTCAGGACCCTGTAGAACAAGATCATTATGTAAATTTGCTGGCTGAAAAGTTCAACGCAAGCGCTAAAGTTTTATGGGAAGCTTTGGCTAAAATTAAACTGAAATTTAGCGTATCTTTTAGTCCCCAAAGTTTATCCAAACAGCCTAAAGCGGTTAAATCCGCAGAGCCGCAGTTGATTTTGGAAAAAGAAATTTTGGGCGGGGTTTTGCTGTATCCGAATTTTGCGAACTTCGCTTTCAGCCTTTTAGAAGCGGAAGATTTTGAAAGTTATGAGGTAAAAAAAATATTGGAGCCGGCTTTTCAGGACGGGAATATAAATCAGATTGGGCAAGATTCCAGCCTAGCCAAAGAGGCGGTTTTTATGGTAGAATCACGATTGGACGAACTTGGCAAAGACGAGCAGGTATTGATGAAGATTTTGAAAGTAGATTTAAGGGATTTGAAATTACAGAGCGTGAAGCGTAGGCAACATAATTTGTTGACGGAAATCAAAAGAGCTGAAAATCAAAAAGATAAACAACAATTGAGCCAACTCAATAAAGAGTTTGCTGCGATTTCGGATTTAAGAATAAAATTGGAAAAAGGATTTTAATTTTATGCCTAAAAAAAAGAAAAAGGCCGTAAAAAAGAAGGCTAAAAAGTCCAAAAAGAAGCCTAAAAAGGCGTTAAAAAAACGTCTGTTTAGGGCTTTGGGCAAAAAGAAACTGAAGAAAAAGGCTGAAGGTAAAAGAAAAGTCCAGCAAGTTTTGCCGTTGGACGAAATTTCTAAGGAAAAAGTGGAAAAGGTTTTGAAGAAGTTAATGGTTAAAGGCGCGGAGAGAGGTTTTGTTACGGAAGCGGAGATTATCCACACAATGCCGTTTTTAGAGGAAGACCTACCGGCTTTGGAAAAACTCATGGATAATTTGGAAAAGCGGGGAGTGGAAGTAGTGGATCAGGAGGTAGCCAGCGTGTGGGAGCAGAACAAACCTGTGGAAGAAGTGGAAGCCAAGACGGTAAAACAAAAAAAAGCCAAAAAGGACAAAGAAATGCTGGCCGTGGCATTGGATTTGGGCAATATTTATGACGATTCAATTCAGATGTACTTGCGTGAAATCGGCAAAGTGCCTTTGCTTACCTCGGGAGAGGAGGTTGAGTTGGCCAAACGGATAGAAAAAGATGACGTCGCCGCAAGGAAGAAGCTCACCGAAGCAAATTTGCGTTTAGTGGTTTCCATAGCCAAAAAATATATGGGCCGGAACTTGGGGCTTTTGGATTTAATTCAGGAAGGAAATCTAGGTTTGTTCAGAGCCGTGGAAAAATTTGACTGGACTAAGGGTTATAAATTTTCCACTTACGCGACTTGGTGGATTCGCCAGGCCATTACCCGCGCTTTGGCAGATCAATCCCGCACCATCCGCATTCCGGTGCATATGGTGGAGACTTTAAACAAATACGCGCAGGCACAAAGGCAGCTGGTGCAGGATTTAGGCAGGGAGCCTTTGCCGGAAGAGATTGCGGCGGAAATGGGCATTGAAGTAGAGAAAGTATATCATCTCAAAAAAATTTCGCAGGAAACCGTATCTATTGATTCGCCGGTAGGCGAAGATGACGGAGAAGATTCTTCTTTAGGGGATTTCATTGTAGACGAAGATACTACCAAGCCTAACGAAATGGCCGGCCGGCAGATTTTAAAGGAATATGTGCAGAATATTTTAAAGGACTTGGATCCAAGGGAGCAAAAGATATTAAAGATGCGTTTTGGTTTGGAAGACGGCGTCTACCATACTTTGGAGGAGGTTGGCGCGGAATTCGGCGTTACCAGGGAGCGGATTAGGCAAATTGAAAGTAAGGCCTTAGAGCGCATCCGCGAGCATGTGGATGTGAATAAATTAAGAGATTATTAGACAAGTTCCAAAAATCAAATTATAAATTTTAAATAAAAACTCAAAACTAAATTTTAAACATTTTCGACTTGTTGAGAAATTGGATATTAGAAATTGGGAATTCTCAGATATTGAAAAAAGCTAGTTTTTGACATCTGAAAAGACATATTTTATAGTCAAACTTTCGGCCATTGATAACTTATCCACTCATACAAAATCCTCCTAAGAATAAGGGGGATTTTTTGGTGTTGACATCAGATTTTTATCGGGCGATAATTAAAGCAGAAAGGAAAGTAATAGATGCGAGCAGTTGCTAATAGCGGGTGACTTTTCCCGCGAAATTAGCGGTAAACCCAAAAGGCGGTTAGCCTTCTTGCATCAAAAGCAATTAAAAGAGAATATCGCAATGATGGGAAAAGTTTGCTCGGAAAGTTAAAGCCCAGCGCCAATCTGGAAAGTCAGATGGAAGCTGGGTTTTAACGTTGGTTTTATTTTAATATCCTACAAGTTTAACAGCACGGCCGCTATCCAGGGGAAGGCAAGCGTAACGTCGCTTTGAATTATTTGGTAATAACTTTCGGTAGAAAGTTTGTCCCAGGTTATTTTTTCTTTTCCGCCCGCGCCGGAATAAGAGCCGTAAGACATAGGTGAGGAACCGATTTCAATAAAGCCTGCCCAGTCCCGCACTTTTGGCAGGCGAAGGTCGTGTTTTAAAGAAGGAACTATACAGATCGGAAAGTCTCCGGCTATCCCTCCGCCGAGCTGCAAGAAGGCAATGGGGTGCTTTTTAGATTCTTTCATATACCAGTCATAAAGCAGATGGAAATATTCGAGACCGGTCTTCGTTATGTCAGGGCTGATGGTGATGTCGCCTTTTTTCTTGTGCGGTCCGTTATAAGTATAGCTGGCAAAAATATTTCCCATAGTGGAGTCTTCAAAACCCGGAACTACTATTGGGATATTTTTTTTGTAAGTTGCATAAACCCAAGAGTCTTCCGGATTAGACTTAGGGTCCGGGGAAATTAATTTTTCGGAAAACAGGCGCCTAAAATATTCATGCGGAAAATATCTTTTGCCTGTTTTTTGCGCCTTTTGCCACATCTTCAAAAGATGCGGTTCCATAATTCGCACGCTTTCATCCTCAGGCAAAAAAGTGTCGGTAATGCGGCGGAGCCCTGCATCGCGCAGTTCTGCCTCCTGCTTTGGGGTTAGTTCAGTGTAGCGGGGGATATAAGCATAGTGGGAATGCGCAACATAGCGGTAATATGATTCTTCGTGGTTTGCGCCGGTTGCGGAAATTATATGAACCTTGTTTTTTCTAATAAGCTCCGCAAGCATCACTCCTACCTGGAAAGAACTTAAAGCCCCGGCCAGAGTTACCATTAATTTTCCGCCGTTTTTTAAATGATTTTTCAGCCATAAAGCTGCCTGCATGGTGGCGCCGGCATTGGTGTGGTTTAGGGTTTTTTGCGCGTATGCGGAAACAGGAGAGGAGGCTTTTTTTACAAAAGCATTTAGCTCACCTTTTGAAGTATTTTTTTCCGGTTCAATAAGCTGTCTTAGCCCTGGGGAAAGTTTTTTAAGTTTACTTTTTTTCATAGTTCTTTTATTACGAGGATATTCTAACTTAAAATATTTAATTATTCAATATTTAAAAGCACAATGCTGGTTAAGCCTAAAAGAATGCCAATTTTGGCCCAGATGCTGATTTGTTCCTTAAACCAAAATAGGCCTATAAATACGACTAGGATCAAATTTAGAAGGGTAAAAATAATGATTGCTTTGGAAAGAGCCTCGTATTTAAGGGATAGCGCCCACAGCACACCACCTAAAAAGTAAACCCCAAAGCCTACCAGCAAGGTTGTGAGATTATCGCTTAAAGACCATTTTTTAAAGAAAAAATCTCCGGCAACTTCTAGCAAAACGGCGGTAAGAATCAGAATGTAAAAGATTAAGCTCATTGGAATTTAAAGCCTATTATTTTATAAACTAACCTGGCGGCCAGAAGGTCTGCTGCGTGGAAGTTTTTTTGAGGAGCAAATTCAACTACGTCAGAACCTATAACGTTCTTATTTTTAAAAACAGTTTTTAAAATGTCTAAACTAGGCCACCATAGCAGTCCCCCCGGTTCGGGGGTGCCGGTTGCCGGCATTATTGAAGGGTCGAACGCATCAATATCAAAAGTTATATAAACATCTTTTGTGGGAATCGCTTTTGCGATATCTGCCGGTTTAAATTTTTGCCAAGCCCAGAATGTTGAAATTCTTTTTTTGTTATTTTTTCTGAATTCCTGTTCTCCGTCAGAATCACCGAGGGTTCTTATACCAACTTGGACCACATATTTAATTGGCAGATTTTTCATTGACTGGTGGATTACCGAAGCGTGGCTATAAATGGAACCGTCATAAGATTTTCTCATATCTGAATGGGCGTCAAATTGCAAAACTGTCAAATTTTTATATTGAGAACAAATTCCTTTGAGCGCTCCTTGAGTAATAGAATGTTCTCCTCCCAGTACTAGAGGAAATTTTTTGTCTTTAACTATTTTGCCAGTGATATTTGCTAGCAGGTTAAGGGTTTTTTTTGGATCTTTGGAGAGCCGTGGTTCGGCCAGCGTAAACATCCCATGTTTGTAGGCAGCTTTTTTGGTTTGTTCATCAATGGCTTCTACCTGCCGACTGGCTTCAATAATCGCCTTTGGACCATTTTTTGTTCCGCTCCCATAGCTTACGGTGGCTTCATATCCAAAAGGAACGATTACTACTTTAGCTTTTTTGTAGCTTGTATTAAACTCGTTTTTCTTTAAAATTTCTAAAAATCCTTTTTTATGTAGTCGGAATTTCATGGATTTTAATATATTGATGTAAAGGTATTTTAGCTTTTTTGGGCTTTATTTGCAAAGATTTTGATGCTATAATTTAGTCTAATATGGCTTTCGCTCCGGGATTAACGAAAATTTTATACAAGTCGGTCCTGCGAAGAGCGCTTTTTTTAGTTGAGGCGGAACGCGTGCACAACTGGGCGATTTGGACAGGCAGGTTTTTAGGCAAATTCAAGTTTACAAGAAGCCTGATCAAATTTTGCTTTGATTATCGCCATTCGGCTTTAAAGCAAAACATACTGGGAATCAACTTTGAAAACCCTCTTGGTCTTGCCGCCGGGTTTGATAAAAATGGGTATTTGATTGGAATTTTAAGCTCTTTGGGTTTTGGATTCACGGAACTCGGCTCTGTCAGCGGGGAATTTTGCGCTGGCAATAAAAAGCCCAGAATCTGGCGCTTGCCCAAAGCAAAAGCTCTGCAAGTTAACTACGGCATGCCGAATGAAGGGTGTAATAAAGTTTATAGTAGGCTGTCAACTGAGGAATTTTCTATCCCCTTGGGAGTTAATATTGCCAAAACCAATATTCCTAAATTTGACGGTCTTACCGAAGGCATAGGCGATTATTTAAAAGCCTACAAAGCAATGCAGGAGCTGGGAGACTATTTTACTGTTAACATTAGCTGCCCAAGCACCATCGGGGGTAGGCCGTTTGAGCAGCCGGAAAATTTTAGGCAATTGATTGAGGTTCTAAATCCGTGTATTGCCAGCAAGCCGCTGTTTGTAAAGCTTTCGCCGGATTTACCCCAATATCAGCTTTCGCAAATTTTAGATATTGCTTTGGAGTTCGGAGTAAACGGTTTTATTTGTTCCAATTTGAGCAAAGAAAGAATAAAACAGCTTCAGCCAAAAAATCCGCGCGGGGGAGTAAGCGGCAAACCAATAGAGGATTCGGTAAATAATCAAATTAAGTTTGTGTATAAAAAAGTCAAAGATAGGGCGATGGTTATTGGTTGCGGCGGCGTGTTCAGCGCAGAGGATGCTTATAAAAAAATCCGCCTTGGCGCAAGTTTAATTCAACTCATCACCGGCATGATTTATGAAGGCCCGCAGTTAATTGGCGAAATCAACCGAGGGTTGGTGAAATTGTTGCAAAAAGATGGATATCGCAGTATCTCCGAAGCAATAGGGATTGATAATAAATAGTCATAAAAAGAAACAGCCTTCCCGCTTAAAGCGAGAAGGCTGTTTCTTATATAACAATCTAACTAAAACTCGATTTCATTTACCCTTTCCCAATTGTTTTCATCCACAACCACTATCTGGCTATTGCCAATAATATACAGATAATTTTGGATGTATACGGCGCGGTTGGCTTGGGCGTTGCTTATAGCCTTTTGCAAGCTCAGCTTGCCATCTTTGTAGCCAAAAATATAGCCGTTCTGGCCGCCGGGGAGAAAAAATATTTGTCTGTCTTTGTCCTGCAAAAACGCGTGATGGGTAGAACTTACGTCTGACCAGTATTCATTCAACAAATATTTGTCTAATTCTTTGGGATTTTGGGGATTAGATACGTCAAACAGGGACAGTTTAACCTGGGAATTTTCCATCCCGATTCCCAAAATGAGATTGTCGGCCAAAGGATGCAAATAAGAACTGTAGCCGGGGATTTTTAGCTGGCCCTTTTCTTGCGGATTTTTGGGGTCGGCAAGATCAAGCACGTAAAACGGGTCAATCTGTCTAAAAGTAACCAAATAGCCTTTATCTTTTATGAATCTTGCCGAGTAAATCCTCTCTCCCTGCCCGAGGTCCTGGATTTTGCCGGCAATTTTTAGTTCATTGTCCAAAATATACACGTCATTAGCGCTATTTTGGCTGTTCCAGCCGCCCCAGTAGTAAATTCCCTGAGTCCCCACGGTGGTGGCTATGCGCAGATTGCCCTGGTATTCGTCCAAAGAGAACTGGTTTAGGGGCGTGCCCGGTACGCTGCCGGAAGCCGTTATTTCAAATTTATCTAAGGGGACTTTGACAATGCCGGAAAGCAGTAGGCCACGCTTGTGCTGTTTGATATAGTCAGTCATCCGGTTGGTCAGTTCGTTTTCCATTTTTAGCCTTTCGTCCGAATCCAAGCCGCTGAAATATCTGTCGATAATCTGTTGGAGTTCCACCATTTTGGCATTGCTTCCTATGTCGTAGCCTTGGAGCTTTTCTATTTTAGAAATTATTTCGGTGGGGAAGACGTCAGAGGCTTTGGTTTTAATGAAATCATACAAAATTTTTGTCTGGTCTTCAGAATACGTATAGGAAATGTAGAGCGCGTTTTCTGACATATATACCACCGACTGGCCCGCAGAGCCGACAAAAGACAGTTTATTTTGCACAGAGCCGGAAGCAGGGTCAATTGCGAAAGCATAGTAGGTACTTACGTCAGAGACAGGGACAATGGGGTGGTAAATTTCAGTGCAGGGGATTTCTATTCCGCGATCGTTGAGGCTTAAGGGCTTAACGGGGCAGGGGTTTACCAAATCAGGATAGCTGCCGGTAACCAGGTAGAGCTTGCCGTCGTAGAGCCTGGCGGCGGATAAGTAGGCGTTGTTTTCAATCTTTAGGTGCCAGACTTCTTTGGGATTAGCCGCGTCTTTGATGTTGTAGCCGTAAATGTATTGGCCGGAAAAAATTATCAAGGTATCACCGGATAAAAGCATCTCCCCTTGTTTGTCTATTTGCGCGATTTTTTTCATGTCTTTAACCGGGATAGCGGAGATAATGTCTGTGTTCTGCTGGAGCTGCCTGTAGGCAGGGACCGACCTAACGCCATCATCAAACATTATGTCCACTTGCGGCTCGGAGTAATACCAATATGGCTGGTCAACGGAGATATAAAGGTTTTTTCCGTCGGTTTTTACTATGTCCGGCTCGTCAATCCCCAAAACCTGCACATTAGTTTGCGAGACCCGGTCGGAACCGTTGTCTGCCGCAAGAGGAAGAGCACTATCTGAAGATTTCTGCCCTGCCTCTCCCATTGCCGAGGGCGCGGACAACATTTCTTCTTGTCCGCCGCCGGTTCCTCCGCCCCTGCCGTAGCCGTAACCAGTTGATTGGGCTTGCGCTAAGTACGCGACATATTCTTCTTTTGATGCAAATTTTTTAATTAAGCTTACGGCCTTTTGCTGCTGCTCGCTGCCGATGGGAGCCTCAAGCGCCGGATTTTCGGCAACGATATCTCCGCTCGGTTGGTTATTTACGGGTTGTCCTTGCCTTTGCCCGGCATAAAAGCCTGCCGCTATCAGGATAATTATTGCCAAGCCCAAATAAGCAAAGTTGAGATTTTTCATAAATCTAAGATTATTAAGAGACAACTTCGAAAATAAAGTTTTGCTGGTTTTTTGCTCGGCTTTTGCCATTAGTTGTTTGCGGAGGTTTTCTATAAAGGCTTGATCCAGTACAATATCCGGTTTGACCAGCAGAAGTTTTTCTATGATTTTTTTTATTTGAGCCTCATTTTGCTTAAAGCTGGAGTCGATTTCATAAAGCTCGTTTAAAATTGATTGAATCTTAGCGTCTAAATTCTCCATAAATTTACATTTTAGTTATTAGTAATAAATAAAGTATGAGAGCTGTTCCCAGCTCGGTTCGTAGTTTTTCCATTGCCCGGCAGAAGGTCATTTTACAGTTGCCTTCGCTTATCTCTAAAATTTCCGAAATTTTCTGATGCGACAATCCGTCCCAAACGCGCATTAGAATAATATCCCTTTGCCTTTCAGGCAAAGTGTTTAAATACTTTTTAACTTTTTCCAGTTGCGCTTTGGCGTCTATTTCTGCCTCAATATTTTGCTTAAAAGAAATCTCGTATCCGGCTTCTATGTCATCAGTGGGCTTGTTTGTCCGGTAATAATCAATCACTGAATTTCTGGCTATGCGGTAAAGCCAGGTGGAGAAGCTTGCTTTACCGGCATTGAAGCTGTTGATTTTTTCCAGAGCTTTGGTAAAAATCAGGCTGCTTAAATCTTCTGCCGTTTCCTTGTGCTGAATACGGTAATAGACAAA
>CAZLQG010000003.1:35303-40260 GCA_964561655.1 uncultured Candidatus Saccharibacteria bacterium
AAGTAACGAGTAGTGTATAATAAAAATATGATCAAACTCACTGAAATCAAGTCTAATACATCAAAGTTTCGGTTTAAAAACTACAAGCGTTTTAACGCTTCTCTTCATTCCAGGGTTTTGAAAGTTGCGAAGCCTTTAAAAAACAAGAAGATTGTTCATATTAACGCCACGCCCGAAGGCGGCGGGGTGGTGGAGCTTCTGAATTCCCAAGTCGCTTTGGAGAAAGATTTAGGGATAAAATCCTACAGGTTTTACATTGAAGCGCCAAAGCATTTTTTTCAAATTACAAAAAAAATTCATAATCTTCTGCAAGGGATGGAAAAAGGTTTGAGCAGAGCTGAAAAATCAATTTATTTAAAAGTCAATAAACGGCTTGGCGCGCAAGTAAAGAAATTGGCGGAAAAATTACGCCCTGATTTAGTTGTAATTCACGACCCCCAGCCTTTACCCTTGGTCGGGTATTTACCCAAGGATTTACCGGTGATTTTAAGATTTCACGGAGATATAAGTGAGCCGAATGAAGAAGCGCTGCATTTTTTAAAGCCGTATATTGAGGAGTATGATGCAGTAATCATCAGCAGCAAGAATTATATAAAGCCCCTATCTTTTGTAAAAGACAAATTGGCTGTAGTTTTGTTGGCCATTGACCCCTTGTCTGAAAAAAACAGGGAAATGAACAGCGTATTTGCCCAAAAGATATTGGAAAAGCACGGGGTGAACTGTTTAAAGCCAATCGTAAGCCAGGTTTCGCGGTTTGACCCGTGGAAAGATCCCATGGGTGTGGTAAAAGCTTTTTACGAAGCCAAAGAAGAGATTCCAGACTTGCAGTTGGTTCTTTCCGGCATTATGCAGGCGCAGGACGACCCGCAAGCAATAGAGATTTATCAGGAGATTAAAAAAATGGTCAAAGGCAGTGAGGATGTATTTTTGTTCGCCAATAAGAGAGATTTAAGGGGAGCGGACATTGATGGGTTTGTTAGCGCGCTTTATACTGCATCCACCATTGTTATCCAAAAAAGTTTAAAGGAAGGCTTTGGACTTACCATTACCGAAGCGATGTGGAAAGGCAAGGCGGTAATAGCGGGGGATGCGCAGGGTCCGCGTTTGCAAATTCAAAGCGGCAAAAACGGCATAATCGTAAATTCACCAAGACAAGCGGCAACAGCCATAGTTAGGCTTATCAATAATCAGTCTTTACGAAAAAAACTCGGGCAGGTAGCCAAGCAGACGGTAAGAAAGAACTTTTTGTTTCCAAGATTTGTGTTGGACAATTTGAAGGTGTACAGGAAACTTTTGGATTAATTATCCCCAAAAAATAACCCAAATGCCGAGAGCGAGCATAATCAGGCCGCCTATAAGGTGCAGAAGGCGGATGTTTTTGTCTTTCCACTCATTGGCTTTTTCCACGGAAGATTTGCCCCAATAGATTAGGCCGGTAATTATGAGCAGGGGCAGGACAAAAACAAGATTATAGAATAAAAGTGTAGGAATTGTTTTAATTAAACTGTCAGTTTGAGAGAGCAGGCCAATAACAAAAAAATAAGGTCCGCCGGTGCAGGGCAGTTCAAAAAGCAGTACCACGAAGCCGGCCAGAAAGGCTCCCCATGGCGAAGTAATTTTATTTAAGAAAGATTTTAATTTAGGTCGCCAACTGCGGGGGATTTCCATCACAAACCCGCCGGCACCGTAAAAGAAAAAGTCTTTTAAATTAGCAAGGCCAATTAGTATGGCTAGCACCCCGATAATTTTATAAAGCCAGCCGGCAAGGCCGCTAAAATGAAAAGCGCTGGTAACGCCGAGGCCGAACAGGAAATAGCCAATGTAGATGGAACTTGTAAAGGCAAGGCCTCCATATAGCGCGCGTTTTTTACTTTCAGAAGCAAGCATCAAAGCGCCGAGCAGGATCAGCAAAACCGCGATGGCGCAGGGATTAATGGAATCAACCACTGCGGCGCCGGCTATAGCTATTATAGAAAGTTTGTCGTTGTTTACGCCGGCTGTTTCGGCGCCGGCTGTTTGCTCTGATTGCTGATTAATTTCCGGTTCCGGAGGCGTTTGGTTTTCTACTGGAAAGGCTTGGTTTTCATCAGCCGGAGGGAGTGGGGCTTGTTGCTTAGGGGCGGCGTTTTGGCTGGAAATAATTTGGGTTGACAGTTCATCTAAAAATGCAATTATTGGGCCATCGCCCAAAGCGTAGATGTTTTGGTAAAAAAGTACGGGGACTCCCCGCCCTGTAAGGGGGACATTGTATTCTTCAAATTTTTGGTTTAACTTGATGGCGTTTTCCTGGTTTTGGTAGACTTCGTATTTGTTGATGGTGATTTGTGGATAATCCGATATGAACTGGTCTATAACCGGTTCCACCTTGGCGCAGTGCGGACAGCCGATGCCGTAAAAAAAATCAATGGCTGGATAGTCAGCAGCCAGAGAAAAGTGGGGGACAATACTGATTAGGAGGGTAAAAAGAAAAACCATCAGTTTTTTATGGAAAATGTGCATATATAGTATTATATCTTAAGAAATCTTATTTTGGCAATTTACCCAGCACTAATTTCCGTATGTTATTTGATTAGGCTATCTTTGCTGCAAAAATCATAAATTTTAGTAAAACATCTAAGGGAAATTAGTGCTGGGTGTACTTGCAAATGATTTGCATTTAGATTATACTGTTATTAATAAAATTTAGCAAATTTTTTATGAAAAATAAATTCGTTTATATCCTAATAGTTGTTTTATTGATTATTGGTGCAGTTTTATTCTTGCTGCCGCAGGAACCGAAGATAGAGCAGATACAAGAGCTTACTATTGCCGCCACAGTTTTCCCCATTTCCGATATTGCAAGGAATGTCGGGAGGGATGAGGTTAAGGTGGTAAATATTTTGCCTCCCGGGGCAAGTCCGCATACTTTTGAGCTGACTCCTTCACAGGTAAAAGAGCTGCAAAATGCCAGAGTGGTTTTTACTATTGGTCATGGTTTGGATGATTGGGCGGCCGATATCGCTAAAAGCGTGCAGGGAGTGGAAATTTTTGAGGTTGACGCCGGTATAGCCTTGCAATCTTTTAAGTTTGACCATGCCCATGAACACGAAAGTGGAGAGACGCATGAGCATGAACAAGAAGGCTTTGATCCTCACTATTGGCTTTCTACGGAAAATGCTAAAATAATTGCAGAGAATATCGCAGGCAAATTAATTGAGTTGGATCCTCAAAATAAAGAAATTTATCAAAGTAATTTGGTAGCTTATCAAAATCAGCTTTCTGAGGCCAAGACGCGAATCCAAGAAATTTTTCAGGATTTGGAAAGAAAAGATTTGTTAGTTTTTCATGAATCTTGGAATTATTTTGCCCGGGAATTTGGTTTAAATATAGTTGGAGTATTTGCTTCTTCTCCGGGAACTGAACCGACACCGCGGTATTTGGAATATTTGAACGAAACTGCCAAAGAATATAATTTAACAGTGGTTTTTAGCGAACCTCAACTTTCACCGGAGACCATAAGGCCTTTTGTGGAAGATTTGGGGCTTGAGTTAAAAGTACTGGATCCTTTGGGAGGTTTGGAAAGCAGAAACAGCTTTATTAATCTTTTACTTTATAACGCAAACGTCATTAATGATTTACTCCGTTAAACCCATAATACAAGTAAAAGGGCTAAGCGTCCGGTTAGGTGGTCAGCAGATTTTAACCGACGTAAATTTTCAGATTTTGCCGGGAGAATTGGTAGCAATCATCGGGCCCAACGGCAGCGGCAAAACTACTCTTTTAAAAGCCCTTTTAGGTTTGGTTCCTTTTTCGGGTAAAGCCGAAATTTTTGGCGTGCCTGTGAGCAAAATTCTCGGTAAAATTGGTTATGTTCCCCAAAGATTCAGTTTTGATAAAACTTTTCCTTTGACGGTGGGAGAATTTTTAGAAATGTCTTTATTAAAGCCGAAAAAAGAGAAAATAAATAAAGCTTTGGCAGAAGTGGAGATGGTGGCTTATCAGAACAAGCTTTTAGGAGAACTTTCTGGCGGTCAGTTACAGCGAATTTTAATAGCTAGGGCTTTGTTGAATGAGCCAGAAATAGTTTTTTTTGACGAGCCAACCACGGGGATTGATATTGAAGGCACTAGAGGTTTTTATGAAATTATTAGTCATTTAAATAAAATTCATAAGACAACTATTGTAATGGTTTCTCACGAAATTAGCGTGGTGTATAAATATGCCACTAAAGTAATATGTTTAAATAGGGACTTGCTTTGTTTTGGCAAGCCCAAAGAAACTATTACCAAGGAAGTCTTAAAACAGTTATATGGAGATGAAGTAGAATTAAAACCGCACCATCATTAATTTATGCTTGAGATTTTACAATATCCATTTATGCAAAGGGCCATTTTGGCGGGGTTGGTTTTAGGTTTGGTCTTGGCGCTTTTGGGAGTGTTTGTAGTGCTTCGCAGAATGGCATTTTTTTCCGACGGTATTGCCCATGGCTCTTTGGCCGGAGTGGCCATTGGCGTGGTGTTTTCTTTTAATCCTCTAATTACCGCTTTAATTTTTAGCGTGATTTTTGCGTTGCTTATTTATTTGGTGGAAAAAAAGTACGGCTTAAGTTCAGACACTGCAATAGGGATTTTATTTACTTCCGGCATGGCTTTTGGCGTGCTTTTGATGAGTTTGCAAACAGGGTACCAGGCAGAACTGATGAGTTTTTTATTTGGGAACATTTTGGCCATTGCCAGGTTTGAATTTTGGATGATTTTAGCTGTCGGCATTTCGGTGTTTTTTGCTTTATGGTTTTTAATTCGCCCCTTAGCCCTGTTTTCTTTAGACGAAGAAACCGCTTATATTTCCGGTGTAAAGGTAAATTTGCTGCAACCTTTGCTTTATGTGATGTTAGCGGTATCGGTGGTTTTAGGAATAAAAGTTTTAGGCATCATCTTGGTAAGCGCGCTTTTAATTATTCCCGTGGCCACGGCAAAAA
>CAZLQG010000004.1:0-38939 GCA_964561655.1 uncultured Candidatus Saccharibacteria bacterium
TGGCAGGGGCGGTAGGAATCGAACCCACGCAAGCGGTTTTGGAGACCGCTGTACTACCATTATACGACGCCCCCCTGTCCCCGCTTTTTGCGGGGTATCCTAAAACTATTTGGTTTCCTTGTGTGCGGTCTTTTTTTTGCAATGCTTGCAGAATTTTTGAAGTTCTAAGCGCTTTTGGGTGTTCTTTTTATTCTTTCTTGTCTGATAATTTAAATTATGGCAGACCGTGCATTCCAAATTTATCAAATTATCTTGAGACATCGTGATATTTTAATTAATGATTTTGTTAAGTGCTGTTTACCCGTCTGCCGATCGCCTGGAGCCGGCTGTCGGACTCGAACCGACCACCTACGGTTTACAAAACCGTTGCTCTACCGGATGAGCTAAGCCGGCACCCGGCGACTGGCGGGCAGGCAAAACAGTTAATTCGGGCTGAGCGGAGTTTACCCCGAACCGAACAACGTTCTGGTTCGGGGCTGGCTAACTTTTCAAATTCTACCATAAAATCGTAAAAAAATCCAGTGTTCCAAAGAGTTTTGAATATTGCTATAATATGTTGGTAATTAATGTAAAATCATGTCTAAAGTCAAAAATTCCAAACTTGCAAGGCAGGGAAAATTAAAAATTGAACTGGCACAGTCGCGCATGCCGGTTTTGGCTACCATCAATCAAGATTTTAAAAAGCGCCAGCCTGCGGCCGGGATCACTATTGCGGCGTGTTTGCATATCACTAAGGAAACCGCGGTTTTATTAAGGGCTTTAAAAGCAGGCGGCGCTACGGTTGCGGCCTGTGGAAGCAATCCCCTTTCCACGCAAGACGATGTTGCGGCGGCTTTGGCCAAAGAAGGCATAAATGTTTTTGCCTGGCGCGGTGTCAGTGACGAAAAATATTATTGGTGCCTGAATAAAGTGTTGGACTTTGAGCCACAGATTACCATAGACGATGGCGCGGATTTAATTTCCACCATCCATAAAAAAAGAAAAGCGCTTTTAAAGAAAGTTTGGGGCGGGCAGGAAGAAACCACTACCGGCGTAATTAGGCTCAAAGCCATGGCGAAAGACGGCGCGCTTAAATATCCAATCGTGGCCGTGAACGATGCAGACACCAAACATCTTTTTGACAACTATTACGGTACGGGCCAATCTACGATTGACGGTTTACTTCGCGCGACCAACGTTCTTTTAGCAGGAAAAATCGTGGTCGTAGCGGGCTACGGCCAGTGCGGCAGCGGCATTACCAAAAACGCGCGCGGCCTCGGCGCGCGCGTCATCATCTCCGAAGTCAATCCCCTGCTTGCGCTAAAAGCTACAATGGACGGTTTTGAAGTAATGTCGCTTAAACAGGCGGCAAAAGTTGGCGAAGTGTTTTTAACCGCCACGGGCGACAGGGACGTTTACACTAAAGAGCATTTTAAATTAATGAAGGATGGCGCGATTTTGGGCAACAGCGGGCATTTTGACGTGGAAATAGATGTGAAAAATCTTAAGCAGGCGGCAGTGAGCAGCAAGCGGGTTAGGGATAATCTTGATGAGTATACGATGAAGGATGGAAGGAAATTGTATTTAATTGCGGAAGGTAGGTTGATGAACTTAGGCGCGGCCGAAGGCCATCCCAGCGAGGTTATGGACATGTCGTTTGCCAATCAGGCTTTGGTCTGCGAGTGGTTGGTGAAAAACCATCAAACTTTACAAAATGATGTCTACGGCGTGCCAAAGGCAATTGACGGCAAAGTCGCGCAGCTTAAACTTTCAGCCCTCGGCGTTAAAATCGACAAACTCACGCCAAAGCAGAAAAAGTATTTGAGTTCTTGGAAAGAAGGAACGTAGATAGATTTAGGATTTAAGATTGAGTAAAAATAATGAAGACAGTTAGTTTAAAATCAGGTCTAAAGATGCCCGCGCTTGGCTTTGGGACCTGGCAACTTAAGGGTGATGATGCTAAGAATGCCGTGAGTTATGCTTTGGAAATCGGTTACCGCCATGTTGATACCGCGGATGCCTATGGCAACCATATTGAAGTCGGCAAAGGCATAAAAGAAAGTGGCGTCTCGCGTGAGCAGATTTTTCTTACTTCCAAAGTTTTTTATGACAGTCTAGAGCCAAAACAAATAATTGCCACCGGCGAAAGGGCGCTTAAGGAGCTGGGCGTGGATTATCTGGATTTGTTTTTGCTTCATTGGCCGAACCGTTCAATTCCCATTGCCGACCAGCTAAACGCAATGCAGGAACTGAAAAACCGCGGGTTTGTTAAAGCCATTGGCGTTTCCAATTACACCATCCACCATCTTAAAGATGCTTTGGAAACCGAGATTGAATTTGAAGTTAACCAAGTGGAATTTCACCCTTCTTTGAACCAAAAAGATTTAAAGCAATTTTGTGATGATAATCACATCATCATCACGGCCTATTCCCCTATTGCCCAAGGACAGGATTTGAATTTGCCGGAAGTTGTGGAACTCGCAAAAAAGTATAAAAAAAGCCAGTCGCAAATCATCTTAAATTGGCTGATAAGCATTGGACTGGTCGCTATCCCCCGCTCGGCTAAAAAAAAGCACATTAAAGACAATCTCGGGGCTTTGGACTGGGAAATGCAGCAGGCTGATATAGAAAAATTAAGCGGTATTGATAAAGGCAACAGAATTGT
The DNA here is from genome assembly GCA_964561655.1 of uncultured Candidatus Saccharibacteria bacterium. Classification (GTDB taxonomy): domain Bacteria; phylum Patescibacteriota; class Doudnabacteria; order UBA920; family UBA920; genus CAZLQG01. The sequence continues at coordinate 2,645 of CAZLQG010000004.1, forward strand.
AATTCCCGCCTGGGCGGATTTTGAGTATTAGAAATTAGAGATTAGCCAAGAGTCATCAGCCAATAGTAAAAGGCTCAAGCGCCGTGCTTGAGCCTTTAGTTTTTATGTGGTGCAGGGAGCAGGATTCGAACCTGCGTAGCCACAAGGGCGGCTGATTTACAGTCAGCTGCGATTGACCGCTCCGCCATCCCTGCAAAATGATGACTTCGTTATTAATTTTTTAAAGGCCTCTCCGCCTTTGTATTTTTTAATTTGAAACTCTCTTCTGTATGCGTCTTGTTTTGAGGCGAAAATTTCTTTATAAACAATCTCCCAAGGCATGCCTTGCTTAGTAGACTTATTTTTTCCTTGGTTGTGTCTTTTCAGGCGGTTTTCTAGATTATTGGTGTGCCCAATATAATATCTATTTTTTGAATCGCTACGTAATATATAAACGTAATATGTCATCGGGACCGCCCACCGCCTTTGGCGGGGCCCCGCTGAAAGCGGTGGTCCGCCATCCCTGCAAAGTAAATAAATTATTAAATTATGCTGATAAATTTTATCAAATTTTTCTAGAAAAAGCAACCCTTTAGAGTATTTATCCAGCCAAAATTCCCGCTATCAGGCCTACCCCCAAAGCAATGCCGCCGATGATTAGCATCCTTAAACCGGATTTAAGAAAAGGCTGTTTGGTAAATTTGGTGGTGGTCGCGCCTAAGACGAAAAGGCCAATAAGCGTTAAGCCAATGGAAATAGGCACCGCTGTTTTTATGGGTAATACAAAATAAGAGAACAAAGGAATAATGCCGCCAATTACGTAAGCCCCAAACATATACAGCCCGCCTTTAATGGAAGTGGAATTTTTAGAAGGAAAAACATTGAGTTCGCGAATAGCCATTTCTTTTAGCATTAGCTTTTGGTTTTGCGAAGCGGTATTGGTCATTTCTTTGGCTAAGTTTTTCGGCCAGCCTTCTTCAATATAGATTTTGAACAATTCGTCTTTTTCTTCCTGCGGAAAAGAAGATATTTCTTCGGTTTCTTCCTGAATTTTCCTTTTTTCCAACTCTTCTTGCGATCGGCTGGACAGGTAAGAGCCGATACCCATAGAAATTGATTCCACCGCGATAATTACTATGCCTGCTAAGACAACGGTGTAATGGTTGCCGCTGCCTATGGCAATGCCGGTAATAGAGCCTAAAGTAGATACCATGCCGTCTTCCATGCCGAAGACCACTTCCCTTAAGACATCGCTAAAGCGGGAACTTTGATGGTGGACGTAGTCTTGGTTGAAATTATGGTGCATAAAGATATTTTAGCAGATTTAAAAAATTTTAGATATTCAGATATTCAAGCAAAATACCCCGAAAACTTTCGGGGTATTTCTTTGGAGCCGTTGCGCGGATTTGAACCGCGGACCCCGGTAGTACAACCTTCGGTTGACTACGGGGCAGGCCTACTCCTTACGTTCTCAGCTTTTCTCTGGAGCCGATGTCCGGATTTGAACCGGAGACCTACTCCTTACCATGGAGTTGCTCTACCAACTGAGCTACATCGGCAGAGAAAAGCTGAGAACTATAGAGTTGCGGCATTTATCCTATTTAGATTTGCTTTTTTTTATTTGGCAAACTTAGCTTCTCTGCTTTTAGCGTTGCCTGTTTTGCTTTTTTAGCCTGTCCCAGTTTTGCATAGGCATTTGACAGCCCAAGGTAAAACTTTGCGTTTTTGCCTTCCAAGTCGATGGCTTTTTCAAAAGCTAATACTGCCTCATCCCATTTTTCTAAAGCGCCAAAGCATAAACCTAAGTTATAATAGCGGTTTGGCTGGGTTGAATCAAGGCTTAGGGAAGTTTCGTAATTTTTAACGGCTTGGTCGTAGATGCCGGTCTGGTAAAAGCATAAAGCTAATTTGGCATGGTAGTCGCTATTCCCCGCTTCGTGGTGCGTGAGGTACAAATAAATATCTTTGGCTTCGGGGTAATTTTTTTGAGCCAAATAGAACTTGCCGAGATCGTCGTAAAGTTTTAAGTTTTTTGGCTCTTTTTTGATGGCTTCCAAAAAACCGTTTTCATCTTTAATTTGTGTTCGGGTTTCGGCAGCAATCTCTTGAGGCGCTGATGCCTGCCGGGCTGTTTTATGGGTTTTTTTGAAAAACTTTTTAATTTGATAGCCGGCCTTGGCGGAAGGTTTTAAATCTTTGGCTTCCAAAACAAAGTTCCAGAATTTTTTCCACCAAAGCTTAAGCGAAGTTTTAATTTTGGAAATATTTAAAGTCGGCAATCCCTTGTCAGCCAGTTTCTGGTCGAAAGAATCTGCACTTACGTTGTTTGGCTCTGGGTTTATAGCTGCGGGCAGGCGTCTTAAGATTATGAGGATAATCCCCACTACCGCCAATATAAAAATTATGTTTGGTAAGAATTGGTAAGACAAAACCATTTAAAAAATTGAACATAATTGACCAAAATTGACAAAAATAGATTATGTCAATTATGCTAATTTTAATTAATTTTGGTCAATGACTTTAGTTTCCCAAGACAAACCTGGCAAAACGCCTGATTTGAATATTTTCACCAATTTTGGAAACCGCCTCCGCCAAGAGGTCTTTAATTTTTAAGTCAGGGTTTTTTATGTAGGTCTGTTCCAAAAGGCAGACTTCTTCGTAGTATTTGGCGAGCTTGCCTTGTATCATTTTATTTGCGACTTCTTCGGGTTTGCCTTTGGTGGATTCCTTGTAAATTTCTTTTTCCTTTTCCACGACTTCTGCGGGCACATCATTTTGAGATACGTATAAAGGATTGGTAGCTGCTATGTGCATAGCCAAATCTTTCGCCAAATTTTGGAAATCTTCCGTTCTGGCGACAAAGTCGGTTTCGCAGTTTAATTCCAAAAGTACGCCGATTTTGCTTCCCGGGTGAATATAGCTGGCTATTACGCCTTCTTTGGCTGCGCGGTCCGCTTTTTTTCCAAGCTTGAGCGCGCCTTTTTTTCTTAATATTTCCACGGCCTTTTCTTTGTTGTTTTTGGCTTCTGTTAAAGCCTGCTTGACTTCTAAAATCCCGGCTCCGGTTAATTCTCTGAGTTCTTTGACTAAATTATTGGACATAAATTGAATTTCCGATTTTTAATTTTCATTTAATAATTTAATGTTTCAATTTTTATTTGAAAATTTATTGAAATTTTTAATTTAAAAATTAAAAATTATTTTTCAGTTTTGGTTTCTTCTTTTGGCGCTGGTGATGCTGGTTCTGGTTTTGCGGCCGTGGAAATCGCCTGTTTGCCTTCTTTAATGGCTTCGCTAATGAGGCTGCAAATAAGTTCGATGGTTTTGGTAGAATCGTCGTTCGCAGGGACGGGAAAGTCCAAGCCTTCTGGATCGCTGTTAGAATCCACAATGCCAATGGTTTTGACTTTAGCTTTATACGCTTCCTTAACCGCTATGGCTTCATGTTTAACATCGGTTACGAATATTGCCTCCGGTAGCCTTTTTAGGCTCTGGATGCCTTCAAACAGTTTTTTAAGCTTCTCGATTTCGCGTTCAATCAGCAGCCTTTCTTTTTTAGTGTATTTAATTTCCAATTCACCGGAGGCTTTAAGGTTTTCTAGCTTTTCCAGTTTTTTTATGGTTTTTTGGATGGTTCTAAAGTTGGTAAAAGTGCCTCCCAGCCAGCGGACGTTTATATAGGGCATTCCGCAATTTTCGGCTGCTTTTTTAATAATGTCTTTGGTTTGTTTTTTCGTGCCGACAAAAAGGGTAATTCCTCCCTGCGTTGCCAGGTCTTTGGCAAATTTAGCCGTTGCAAGCAGGGCTTTTTTGGTTTTTTCCAAATCCAGAATATGGATGCCGCCGCGGGACGCAAAAATATAGGGCTTCATTTTTGGGTTCCATTTGGCGGTGGTGTGCCCGAAATGCGCGCCGCTTTTTAGCAAATCTAAAAGAGAGACGTCTTTCATATTATCCTTTCCTTGTCCCGATATAATCGGGTTTTCTTCTACCCCGCTAAATCCCATATGTTAGGTCCTCAAACCCATAGGGACAGGAGAAGTTGCGCGGAGTATGCTTGATTAATTAAAGCCTGGTTATTATATCAGTCATTGACTTTTTTGGCAAGTGTTGGTAGAATGTATCGGTGTATGAAAGACAATATCCACCCAGCCTATCATAATAACGCCAAAGTAGTTTGCGCTTGCGGCAATTCTTTTACCGCCGGCTCAACTCAAAAAGAAATTCACGTGGAAATTTGCAGTAATTGCCACCCTTTCTTTACTGGCACCCAGAAACTTATAGATACCACCGGAACCGTGGATAAGTTTAAAAAACGCGCTGCCGCCGCAGTCAGGCTTAAAAGTCAGGCAAAACCTAAAAAGGCAAGAAAGACAAGGGAGAAAAAGTAGGTTATCATTTTTCGTCTTTTCAAAGCACCCTGATGATCAAAGGGTGTTTTTATGTTAGAATCTACATTAGTGAAAAGCTAATATTGAAGAACTAAGAATTATAGCTTAGAACTAAAAGCTTTTAGTTTGAAAATGTGGTTATTTAGATATTAATTTTAAAGTTTTAGTTAAATTATCATGGAACCGGGATTTCAAAAAATAGTGGATGAATATAACCATCTGACCGAGCAAATGGCTTCGGGCGGTTTTTTGAGTGTTTCCGCCAAAGGCGGATCCGCCTTTGGCGGAGATATTGCTAAACTGGGTAAAAGGCAGGCAGAATTGGAACCTATAGTTTCAAAAATTAAGAATTACGGGTTAAGGATTAAGGAACTGGAAGAAAATCAAAAGCTTTTGGACGATGTCAATCCGGAAATAAAATCTATGGCTTTGGATGAATGCCGGCGCTTGGAATTAGAAATCTTAAATCTGAAATCTGAAATTGAAGAGGCCTTACTTCCCCGTGACCCGAATGACGAAAAAAATTGCATTGTGGAAATCAGGGCCGGTGCCGGAGGCGACGAGTCCACACTGTTTGTAGCGGAGATGTTTAGGGTTTACGGAAAGTTTGCGGAAGAGAACGGTTTTAAAATTCATATAGTATCTTCCTCCCGAAGCGAGGCCGGAGGCTTTAAAGAAGTAATTTTTGAAATTACTGAATCATCAAAAAGTAGTGTTCAAGCGAAGTCAAGAACTATTGATGCGGATCCATACGGTATTTTTAAATATGAATCCGGCGTGCACCGCGTACAAAGGGTGCCGGAGACCGAAAAGAGCGGACGGGTTCATACTTCTACGATCACGGTTGCCGTAATGCCGGAACTGGAAGAAAAAGACTATCAAATTGAACCCAAAGATTTAAAAATTGAAGCCACAACCTCTTCCGGCCACGGTGGACAGTCGGTAAATACTACCTATTCTGCCATTCGCATTGTGCATATCCCAACGGGCATTACTGCGCAATGCCAGGACGAACGGAGCCAGGCGCAGAATAAGGAAAAAGCTTTGGCAGTAATTCGCGCTCGCGTTGCTGACCACTACCATCAGATAGAGGAAAAGAAAATCAAGGACGCGCGCAAAAGCCAGGTCGGCACCGGCGACCGCTCGGAAAAGATTAGAACATATAACTTCCCGCAGGACCGCGTTACCGACCACCGCATAAACCAGAACTTTAATCAAATTAACCTGATTATGGAGGGTAAACTCTCCCCTATTTTTGAGGCACTGCAAAAGGCGGACAAGGAAGCAAAGAAGAATCTAAAAAAATGACGATTAGGAAAGCCTTAAAAAAATATCATAAAATAGAAATTGAACTCCTTTTGGCGCATGTGCTAAGAAAACCGAACCTCTCGACCCCGCTTGAGGCTTATGACTATCAAAGAAACCTTAATTAAATATCGCAAAGTTGGGCGAGATTTATTGCTTTGTGATTAATGTTGCCCCTCGACTTCGTTCGGGGTTAGATTTATGACCATAAAACAAGCGCTAATAAAATATCAAAGTGTTGAAATAGAAATTTTCCTTGCTCACCTCCTTGGTAAATCTAAGGAGTTTTTGTTTATGAATCCCGAAATCAAAATAACAAAGAAACAATATAACAATTTAACAAAAATTATTAAACGTAGAGAGAAAGGTGAGCCGGTGGCATATATTTTGGGGTATAAGGATTTTATGGGCTTGAGGTTTAAGGTAAATAGGGATGTGCTAATCCCCCGTCCGGAGACAGAGCAATTAGTTTATAAAGTTTATAAAGGCAAGAAGGCACTCAAGATTTTAGATTTAGGAACAGGTTCGGGATGCATAGCTATAGCGCTTGCCAAACAATTACAAAAATCAAAAATAAAATATCAAGTCACTGCCAGCGACGTATCGAAAAAAGCGCTTAAAGTTGCAAGGCAGAATGCCCAGACGCATAAAGTAAAAATCATTTTTAAACATTCTGACATTCTGCAGAATGTCAGAATGTCGTTTGATGTCATCATAGCTAACTTGCCTTATGTGACTTCAGGCGATTACTACAGATTAAAACAAAACTTGAAGTTTGAGCCTAAAATGGCACTTACAGATGGCACGAATCGGTGGGAAACCTATAAAAGGTTTTTTGAAGAGGTTGGTAAGCGTTTAAATCCCCGTGCGGTGATATTTCTTGAAATTGACCCAAGGTCTATAAGTAAAATATTAATTTGGATAAAAAAATACTTGCCTAAGGCAAAAGTAAGATTTTACAAAGACGTGAACAGGCTTTGGCGGTATGCTATCATAAAAAATTAAAAACCCCCTCAATTGAGGGGGTTTTTGGTCTATTCCTTTTTCTTTTCTTCTTCGGCGGGCTTTTCTTCTTCGGTTTTTTCTTTCTTTTCGTTTTCTTCAGTCGCTTCTTCACCTTCTTTCTTTTCTTCGGTCGCGCCTTCAACTGCGGCTACATCTTCGGTAACTTCGGTTTTAATTTCTTCCTCGGTTCTTGGCGGCTGGACTTTAGCCACGGTATCCTCGGGGCTTGCCAGAACTTTGACTTTATCGGAAATCTGAAGGTCTTTAAGGTGTAGATTGTCTTCAAAAGTTTGAAGTTTAGAAATATCAACTTCTATTGCGTGAGGCAAATCTATAGGCAAACATTCAACTTCCAGGTCGTTTATTACCCTTACTAGTACTCCGCCCAGATTTTTAACCGCCGGTGATTCTCCTACGAATTCCAAGTTTACTGTTGCCCTGACTTTTTCTGTCATATTAACTTCGTAGAAGTCAATATGGTCTGGTTTTGAACTGAGATAATTTATTTGAACATCCTGTATAAGAACCGGATGAGTTTTGCCGTCTTGAGTTTCAAGTTCAATAATTGTGCTTTCCCCTGCTTGCCGGAATATTTTTTCAAAATCTTTAAGTTTTACAAACAAGTTTTGGTTTTTTATTTTGTGTCCGTACAGCACTGCCGGGATCAGGCCTTGCTTCCTTGCTTGTTTGAGATTAGTTTTTAAAGTTTCCCTTTTGCTTGTTTCAAGTTTGAACTTTTCCATTTGTATCCTTATAACGACCCTGTCCATCTCCGTTTAAATCAAATAGCGGATACTCACAGGGTTTTAATTGACTGTAGGAGATTATAACAAAAAACCTTGCTTTTGGCAAGGCTTTTTGTTATTATTTCAGTTTAGTTTTTCTTTGTGAAAAGGCCGACGAAATCTCCTTTGAAGGATTTTAGTCCTTTATGCATTTTGATAACTTCATTTGCGCTGATTGCTTTGGTATTTTTGAACTTCTTACTGTCTTTTTGGGTAAGGTCAGTAATCATGCCCACGCTGAATATTTCCGGGCCGTTAATTTCTATATTAAACATTACCGAGCTTTTGCATTTGTTGCAGTCGGAATGTATTAAAATTCTGGCGCCGTCTAAAAGTTCATTGTGCGTACTTTCTATTACTTGCGTTTGATCAAGGTTATATTTATGTCCACAGATTGGGCATTTTAAAATATGCCCTAGCCACTCGATTACTTTTTTGAAATCGAATCTTTTCATAAGCCGCAAATTCATCAATTTCACGAATCTTAACGAACTGTTTTTAGTGCTATTTACGTGACCCGTGCATTAATGATTAATTCTATTATATCACATCTTGCTTAAAATCTCAATAGCTTTGATTGCACCGCTACGTTTTGCGCTAAGCCAAGAGCGCTTAAATTGACAATAAGAGCACTTCCGCCCGCACTTAAAAATGGCAAAGGTATGCCGGTAACCGGCAGTAGTCCCATGTTCATGCCAATGTTTATCATTATATGCTCAAATAATAGGAAAAAAATTCCCAAGGACAGATACATGCCCAGGTTATCCTTGGCCGTTTTAGCAATTTTTAGGATTCTTAATAATAAAATAAAATACAGTACTAGTAGAGCAACAGTTCCTAAAAAGCCTATTTCTTCAGCAGAAGATGCAAAAATAAAGTCGGTTTGCCGTTCGGGTAAAAATCTGTGCTGTCCCTGCATGCCTTTGCCTAAACCCCAGCCGAATATTTGTCCACTGCCTATGGAGATAGTCGCTTGTTTTACGTTATAACCTATGCCTTTAGGATCAAGCCTGGGGTCTAAAAAAACTTTAATTCGATCTTTTTGAAAGTCTTTGAGCGCGAATTGCCAGATAATGGCTGCCATTACCAGAAATATGGTAAGCAAGACGAGCAGAGATTTCTTTTTTATGGGGCTAATTAAGATAATCCCCGCCCAAACTCCTAGGATCATTAAAGTTGAACCTAAATCCGGCTCAAGCATTACCAAAGTTGCGGGCAGGGCGACGTAAGCTAATGACCACAGTAAAACTGATATGGAATTAATTTGCCCTCTTTTTAAGTACAAAAGTCTGCCGAGCCCCAAAATTATTGAAAGCTTGATAAATTCCGAAGGCTGGAAAAGCAAAAAGCCAAAATCTATCCAACGTCTGCCGCCGCGAATTTCTGTACCTAAAATCAGAAGGTATATTAGAGCAGCTATCAGAACCACATAAGCTATTTTGTTGGCTTTCGTGAGATTGTGGTAATCGAAAAAAGCAAAAAACAAAAAAGTTGCGATTCCAGCGAATACAAAAATTAACTGTCTTAAAAAGACGTTTGCGGAATTTTCGGTTACAGAGGTGCTGTAAAGCAAGGCCAGCCCCGAGATTAAAAGCAAGAGTGTTGCAACCAAAAATGGAATATCAAAGTATTTGAATTCCCTAAAAAATTTAAGCATTTTGTGAAATCAAATTGAAGCTGTCGGGCTGTGCTTCCTATTTAGAAGCCGTATGGGTTTGTTTGAGGCCGGTTTAAATCTGAAGAGGAATCTTGTTTTATTTCCGGCGGGGTTAAGTTTGCAGAGTCTAGGGCGTTGGTTTCAGTCATTACTTTTACCGATTTAATATCGGAGCCGAAAACCGAAGGCCAGAGCTGTTTATATGCCCTTCTTTCATAAGGCCTGAGAGAGTACTCGTTTCTTACATTTATGGCGACAATGTCTCCCTTTTTGTCGTAAACCAGGAAAGTAAGTTTGATTTGTTTAATTTGGTAAGGACTGTTGTTGGTTACGCTGCCCTCTACGGTAAAGCCTAAAGGATCTACCTGGTTATAAAAGTCCGGGATGCTGGTCAGCAGGTCAATTTTAGGAATAGACAGCCTTTTTTGCCACGCAGGCTCGCTAGGCAGCACAATTTCGGCCCCAACCAGCTGTTCCTGCGCCTCCAGTCTTGGTACGGTGAGATATTTTTTTTGGTTAGGCAGAATGAAAAAAGTGTCTGAAACTGAAGTTATAAATTCATTTTTTTGATTATAAAACCTGAATTCGTAAGGGACATTTTGCAATGAAAGTTCAAAATTTTCGTTGCTTATTTCCACAGTAGCCGAGTAGATTCCCTGACCGCTTGTTGTAAGGGTAATATTTCCTACTGACAGAGGTTTGGGGTCCTTAAAACTCGGAGTTGCTGAAACAAGATGGTCTTTGTAAGCGGAATTCCAATATCTTACGGAAATGGTTTTGGTTATTAAATAAACCGGCAATAGTCCCAGAATCAGCAAAATAAGGCTCCATTTTAAAAAGTTAGGCAGATAACCGATATAGCTTTCAGCTTTCAGCTCCGCTTCCTCCGCAGCAAGTTCAATTTTTTCTTTTAGAAAGGGCATAAGTTTATTTTTTTAAGCTTAAAATCATTATAGCAAAATGGGTCTTTTTTTGGTATGCTTATACTGCTCGTTAATATACAAATTTAGTGCAAATATACAAATTGACGACCAGTTATCCTCATAAGCAAAAGGGCCATATAAACTTTGTATATTATATTTGATTCGTATATTCGCGAATACTTTATGGATTTTACTCATCTCCATTGTCATTCCCATTATTCCCTGCTTGACGGTTTGTCCAAGATTGACCAGCTGATTGCAAGAACCAAAGAACTTGGTATGCGGGCTTTGGCTTTAACTGACCACGGCGTTATGTACGGAGCCGTGGAGTTTTACGTTAAGTGCAAAGAAGCGGGCATAAAGCCCGTAATCGGCCTTGAAGCTTACATTGCGCCAAGGTTATTGTCGGACAAAGAAGGAAAGCTGGACAGCGATTATTTTCATTTGACTTTACTTGCCAAAAACGAAATCGGCTATAAAAATCTAATTCAGCTTACAACCTTAGCTCATATCCAAGGTTTTTATTATAAGCCGAGAATAGATTTAGAGGCGCTAAAGAAATTTAGTCCAGGGCTTGTAGCGCTGTCCGGATGTCAGCGCGGAGAAATAGCCAGAGCCGTAATTTCCGGGAGCGGCGAACATAGCCAGAAGACTTTGGAAAAATACCTAAGTATTTTCGGGTCCAAGAACCTGTTTATAGAGATTCAAAAGAACGTTAAAGAATCCGACCAACAGGCCGAAGATGAATTAAACACAAAACTGATTGAATTAGCCAAAAAAAATCATCTACAGCTTGTAGCTACCGCGGATTGCCACTATATATATCCTGAAGACAGCGAAGCCCAGGATGTGCTTGTTTGCATTGGCACCGCCAAAACTGTTGACGATGCTAACCGTCTGGACATGCGAGGGGTAGACCTGTCTTTGAAGTCGCCTGAAAAAATGCAGGAATTATTTTATGAATTGCCTGAAGCTTTAGAGAACACACAAAAAATTGCGGAAATGTGCGATTTAGAGATAAAGATTAACCAGAGGTATTTCCCTAAAGTTGAAACCCCTCAAGGCATAAGCGCGGAAGATTATTTAAAAAATTTGACGCATGAAAGAGCTTTAAGCCTTTACGCTAAGGACGGACAAGTGCCTAAGGAAATTTTAGAGAGAATTGATTACGAACTTGATATTATCTGCAAAAAAGGTTTTGCTACTTACTTTTTAATGGTAGCGGACGTGGTGGATGGCGCGCATAAGCTTGGGGCTATCACCAATACCAGAGGCAGTGCTGCAGGCAGTATTGTAGGCAGAATTTTAGGCATCACTAATGTGGACCCTTTATATTACGAGTTGCCTTTTGAACGGTTTTTAACGCTTCACCGTCCTACCCCGCCCGATATTGACCTGGATATTGCTGACAATCGCCGCGATGAGGCCATTGAGTATATTACCAAAAAATATGGCAAAGACAAAGTTGCGCAAATCATTACTTTTGGAACAATGATGGCGCGCGCCGCGGTGCGCGACGTGGGCAGGGCTTCGGGGGTTTCTTACAGCAAATGCGACCGGATTGCCAAAATGATTCCCTTTGGCAAGCAGGGCTTTCATATGACTTTGGACAGGGCTTTGGAGATGAATCCTGAACTTAAAGAAGCTTTCGACCGCGATCCTGAAACCCGCTCGGTTTTAACTATTGCAAAAAAACTGGAAGGCTGCGCGCGCCATGCCAGCGTGCACGCCGCGGGAATTGTCATTACCCCGACTCCTTTAACCGATTATATGCCGCTTCAGAAAGAACCGGACGGCGAGCGCATTATTACCCAATACGACATGTACGCGCTGGATGTTAATGCTTCTTCCCGCGCGATTGGTGTGGTCAAGCTGGACCTTTTGGGCATCCGCAACCTTTCTATTTTGGAAGCCGCGGTTCGTCTCGCAGAAAAACGTCATAACGTTAAAATTGATATTTACAATCTCCCCCATCCTGATTCCAAAACACTTAAACTTTTAGCAGACGGATTTACTTTTGGGGTTTTTCAAATGGGCTCTTCCGGCATGACTCGATACTTAAAAGAGCTCAAACCCAATTCCATTTTTGAAATTATGGCTATGATAGCCTTGTACCGGCCTGGTCCTATGCAGTTTATTCCAGAGTATATCGCCAGAAAAAATAACCCAAAACTTATTAAATATCTTGACCCGTCTTTGGAAAAAATCCTTTATCGTACTTATGGCATTTTAATTTACCAGGACGATCTTCTTACAATCGCGCATGACTTGGCAGGCTACACTTGGCCTGAGGTAGACAAATTTAGAAAAGCGGTAGGCAAAAAGATTCCCACAGAAATGGCCAAACAAAAAATTAAGTTTATCCAGGGCTGTCAGGAAACCAGCGGCTGGAGTTTTGAAAAAGCCAGCCAGGTTTGGAACTGGATAGAGCCTTTTGCGGCCTACGGATTTAACAAAGCGCATTCGGCTTCCTATTCCGTGGTTTCTTATCAGACAGCCTATATGAAGGCCAATTATCCGGTGGAATTTATGGCGGCTTTAATGACTGCGGAAGCCGGTGATGAAGACAAAATTTACGCGGCCGTGGAAGAGTGCAAAAATTTGGGAATTAAGGTTTTACCCCCGGAGATTAACGAGTCTTTGGATAATTTTACCGTGGTGGATGGCCATACCGTCCGTTTTGGCCTGAATGCGATAAAGAATTTGGGTAGCGACGTAATTGCCAGTGCGATACAGCAGAGGCAAGCCGCAGGTAGATTTAAAAGCCTGGAAGATTTTTTAATCCGCGCCCGCACGAAAACTCTAAACAAAAAATCTTGGGAGGCGCTCTGCAAAGCGGGCGCGCTGGATGCATTTGGCGACCGCGGAGTTCTTTTGGGAAACACCGAAGATGTTTTAAACTTTATGCGCGAGCATTTTAAAGCTCAGGAAAGCGGACAAAGCTCGCTTTTTGGAAGTGACTTGCGCGCCAGGTTAAAATTAAAAAAATATCCGGAAAGCTCAAAAGAAGAGAAGCTGGCCTGGGAAAAAGAGCATTTGGGAATGTATGTTTCCTCTCATCCTATGGAAAGTTATTCTAGGGTGCTCAAGAGTTTTAATTCCGTATCATCACTAAATTTAGAAATGCTTGGAGAAAACAAGAGTATGGCGGGTATCATTTCAAAGGTAAAACGTACTCTTACCAAAAAAAACGACCCCATGGCGTTTTTCACGCTTAATGATTTAAGCGGCAGCATTGAAGTTTTAGTTTTTCCCAAAGTGATGGAAAGAGCCTTACCGTTTTTGGAAAATGACCAAATTGTTCAGGTCAGCGGAAGGCTTTCCGACAAAGACGAAGAGTTCAAGCTAATCGCGGAAGATATTCAGGCTTTGCCTAATGATGAAAGTTATTCCGTGGCCCTAAGCGAAATGGAAAAAAAGAGAAGAGTCACTCTGCATATGTCTGCTATGGCCGGAAAAGGTGTTTTAGAAAACATCAAAAGAATTTTGCAGGAGCATCCGGGCAACGCCCAGGTTTTTCTTTCCGTAGGCGTGGGACATAACGCAAAAAAAGTTAAAACCCAAACCAAGGTAAGCGTTCAGAATGGTCTGATTGCCCAGCTTCGGCAAATCCCGGAAATTAGCAAGGTGGATGTGGAATAAAATTAGTGCTTAGTGCTTAGTGTCTAACAAAGTTAAAGACTGCCTGGGACATCCGTTATTGTTGGATATCCGAAGCAGCCTAGGATTACGTTGCCTCCGGGCGCGTCCCGGCCCGACCTCCGCTTGGCGGAGGGATTGATGGTTGCCGTTAAGGAGGACTTGATTATGCCTTTTCGTATGGTTGCGAATCCTCCTTTTTTTTTCGTAGCAAGGGCAAGGCTTGGATTCCTCCCCAGGTGAGGGCGCAGAATGCGCCGACTAGGAAAATATAGATCCAAGCTGTTTGGAAGATTTGGAATTTGCCATACCTCATTATGAGGCAGGCGAACCAAGCCCCCAAGAGCCAGATGGTGATGGAAAGCCATTTGGGCTTTTTTGGAGCCAACTCTGGTAATGCCAAGATTACCACGATGGCCAGCAGGGATGCTACAATCTTCATATTTATAGTATAATTGATTCTGTAATTATTGTGGAAAGCTTAATTGCCTTGGTTATTTTGTCCACAAGTACATATTTGCTACAATATCAAGCATTTGTTATATTTAATTTAGTTCATCAAACGATATCATCCGGGCTACCAACCTGGAGAGTTTGGAACAATGGTATAAAAAGGTCCCGATGTCTAGAGAATCGGGGCAAGCTGGGACGGAAACGTTCTGGTTATTTTAATCAGAACCCCAGGGTTTGGCTTGTCATCTATTGCTGATGATGAGCCGTGTCCTGGGGTTTTGTGTTTTGTCATTCCGAGCGAACCCGACAAAGTCGGGAGAGCCGAGGAATCGCTTATCCGATGATATATGAAAGCGCATCATTATTTTGTATACATCATGGCTAGCGCGTCAGGTACTTTGTATATTGGAGTAACGAATAATTTGATAAAGAGAGTTTGGGAACATAAATACGATGTTATCGGGGGCTTTACTTAAAGATATCAATGTCATAAGCTCGTTTATTTTGAACAAACCGACAATGTTGAATCCGCAATTTTAAGAGAAAAGCAACTAAAAAACTGGAATCGCAAAAAGAAGGAGCTTTTAATAAAAACTAAGAGCTCACATTGGAAAGATTTATATAACAAAATTATTTAAGAGATCTCTCCGCTACGGTCGGGATGACAAAGACAGGCTATGGATAACAATCAAAAATTCCATAACATCCGGCATTCGCTCGCGCATCTTTTGGCCGCGGCGGTTTTGGAAATGTTTCCAAAGGCACAGCTCGGCGTTGGGCCGGTAATTGAAAACGGATTTTTTTATGATTTTCTTCTCCCCCGCCCGGTAACGCCCGAGGACATAAAAAAGTTGGAAAAGCGAATGCGGGCTTTAGCGCAGCAAAAGCTGAAGTTTGAACGCGTGGAAATGTCTATGGCTGAAGCCAAGGAATATTTTGAAAGCCGGAGGCAGCCGTTTAAAGTGGAATTAATTAAGGACATTGAAAAGTTTGGAACCACTAAGGCGGATGAGAAACTGAATGCAGAATCAGGAATTATGAATCAGGAATTAGGAACGACATCAAAAACGGAGAAAGTAAGTCTGTATAAAACCGGGAATTTTGTGGACTTATGCCGGGGTGGACATGTGGAAAATACTTCGCAAATTCGCACGGACGCTTTTAAATTAGACAAGGTAAGCGGCGCTTACTGGCGGGGCGACCAGAAAAATCCGCAAATGCAGAGAATTTACGGCATTGCCTTTGAAACCAAAATGGAATTGGAGAAATATCAAAAAATGCAGGAAGAAGCAAAAAAGCGAGACCATAGAATTTTAGGAAAGCAATTAGACCTTTTTACTTTTTCTGAATTAGTGGGCGCCGGCCTGCCTTTATGGACCCCGAGAGGAACCTTGCTCAGAAATTTATTGGACGATTACGTATGGCAGTTAAGGAAACAAGCGGGTTTTGTTAAAGTTGAAATCCCCCATATTACCAAGAAAGGTTTATATGAAACCAGCGGGCACTGGGCAAAGTTTAAGAATGAGCTATTTAGAATTGAGACCCGTGAAGGCCATGAATTTGCCATGAAGCCCATGAATTGTCCACATCATATTGAAATTTTCAAGCGCAAACTCCATAGTTATAGGGATTTACCGCAAAGGTATGCCAATACCACGATGGTTTACCGAGATGAGCAAACCGGCGAGCTTAATGGTCTGTCCCGCGTGCGCTGTATTACTCAGGACGACGCGCATGTTTTTTGCCGCTATTCTCAAATCAGGCAGGAGATTCTGGAGCTTTGGGACGTGATTACAAAATTTTATAAAGCCAGCGGCAAGTTTAAAATGAGGATTAGGCTTTCTTTTTACGACCCAAAACAATCCCAAAATTACTTAGGAGACAAGGTAATTTGGGAGAAAGCGCAAGAAGAGCTAAAGAAGGCAATTATGGTAAAAAAAGTAAAATTTGAAGAGGCAGTGGGCGAGGCCGCTTTTTACGGACCGAAAATTGACTTTATGGCGAACGATTCAATGGGGAGGGAGTGGCAGCTGGCTACGATTCAACTGGACATGAATCTGCCCGAGCAATTTGATTTAACTTGCGTAAACGAAAAGGGCGAGTTGGAAAGAATTGCTATGTTGCACTGTGCGGTAATGGGTTCAATAGAAAGATACCTTTCAATTTTAATAGAGCATTTGGCTGGCTATTTCCCACTCTGGCTTTCCCCCGTTCAGGTGGCTGTTCTGCCGATTTCTAAAAAGCAAAACGCTTATGCTAAGAAGATGATGAAAGAACTATCATCGGTTGAGCCGGATTTAAGGATAGAACTTGATGACCGTGATGAATCTGTCGGTAAAAAAATCAGGGAAGCGACTCTGCAGAAAATCCCCTACCAAATAATTTTGGGCGAAAAAGAAGTAAAAGCAAAAAAAATCGCCGTACGCACCCGTAAAGGCAAGGATTTAGGAACCATAGGCCTCAAAAAGTTTTTGGATAAAATCACGGAAGAAATCGCAAATAAAAAATAGATCGCAGATACAGCGAAAACCGTTGTCTATTGCCATCAATCTCTCTTTATGCTATAATGCTTTAGTCATCTTAATTTAAATGTTACTTTAGGTTCTTTAAGAGCTCTTTAAGTGTCCATTTAAATTGTCTTAATAAGTTAGTAAGAGTTTATCCAGCGCTGATTGCGGCTTAGATAATTATCTTTGCCGGGAATAAGGTCGTAGAAAATTAGCGTTTGGATGCAAGATGAGCTCTTAAGGTAAGTAGTCTAAATGTCAAAGAAGCTTTTTGTCGGCAATTTGCCTTGGTCAGCTACCAGCGACGATTTGCAGCAGCTGTTTTCGCAGCACGGCAACGTCACTAGCGCCAATGTGATTACTGATAAGTTTTCAGGGCGAAGCAAGGGCTTTGGTTTCGTGGAGTTTGAAAACGACGCGGAAGCCGATGCCGCTGCACAGGCCTTAAATGGTCAGGACTTCCAAGGCAGAAATATTGCTGTCTCTGAAGCCCGTCCAATGGCCGACAGACCCCCGAGGAAAGATTTCCGCGGCGGTGGTCGCCGGGATCAGTACTAAATCTGATTCAAAAACTCCCATCCCGATATATCGGGATGGGAGTTTGTTTATGAGTAGTTTTAGGTTAGAACCCTACCGCCCTTTTTTCCCACAGCCACCGTATGCTCAAAATGCGCGGCAAGTCCGCCGTCGGCCGTGCGGATAGTCCAGCCGTCATCGTCAACAGCGATCTTCCATTCTTTTTCACATAACATCGGTTCTATCGCAAGCACCATGCCTTCTTCCAGTTTTAATCCTTGACCTTTTGTCCCGTAGCAGGGGACCTGTGGATCTTCATGGACGTCATAACCTACGCCGTGGCCTACTAAATCCCTCACTACCGAAAAACCGGCAGCTTGTGCGACTGACTGGATAATAAAGCCAATATCCCCGATCATATTTCTTGCTCTAGCCGCTTTAATTGCCTCTTCAAGGCATTTTTTTGTTGTACTGATAAGTTTTGTCGCAACATGAGATATTCTGCCTACCGGTACAGTAATCGCGGTATCCGTAAACAGGCCTTTATATTCCATACCGACGTCCAAGTTTATAATGTCGCCTTCTTTTAGAATTTCTTTTTGAGATGGAACGCCGTGTACGATTACGTCATTGGTTGAAGTGCACAGTCCGGCCGGGAAAGGGTTTTTTTTATCGCCATAATTTTTAAAACTTGACCTGCCGCCTGCTTCCCTGATCTTTTTTTCCGTAAACTCATTCAATTCCCAGGTTGAAACGCCCGGCTTTGCCAGTTTGGCCGCGTCGTGCAAAATATCGCGCAGGATTTTTCCGCCGGCAGCTATAATTTCTATTTCTTCGTTTGTTTTAATTAAGCCTGTTTTCATAATCTTCCAGTTTTGTAAGCAGCCGTTTTCTGGCCGCAGGGATTGCGCCGTGTGTAGAAATTTTTATAAAAGCATATCTTTTTTTAAAAAATTTGACGACTTGCTTGATGTTTTTTTGGTAATATCGGATACGGTTCCTAAGCGCCTTATTGTTGTCGTCGGGCCGCTTGGAAAATTTTCCTTTAAAATAGGTTTTGCGGCTGGTCATTCTGTGGATGGTCTCTTTTGGTGGAATGGTTAAATAAATAAACAAAACTCGTCTGCGTTTTTCGGCCCTTAGCCATTTAGCGACCAGTTTGGCTTCCCCGAGCATTTTTGGAGTGCCGTTTAAAAGCACGCCTTGATTTTTAGGTACATTGTGAATTTTGTCGCGTAACAGTTTTCTTACCAGTTCGGTTGGCGTAAGCTTGCCTTTGTCCAAGGTTTTGTCGAGGCGGTATTTTTTACGCAAGGCTTTGTTGTGGTTTAAAGCTCTGAGCTCCCTTCCCATATCCAAGTCGTAAAGATTGTATTTTTTTGCCAAATATCTTCCGTGGGTAGCCTTGCCTGCCGCTGGGTCGCCGAGCAGGATGACATTTAAAGGCGCAGTTTTTTTTGAATTCGCCATCAGGTTAATTTTTCAGCTTTAAGGTTTGGTTAATGTTTTTGTCGACTTCTTCAATGCTGGGCCGGCCGTCAATAACAAAAAATTGGGTTTGGTTTTTTAAGTAGTCCAGTACTGGCAGCGTGTCCTCGTAGTATTGTTTAAGTCTGAGTTCAATTTTTTCTTTGGTGTCGTCTGCGCGGCCTTCTTGCTTGGCACGAAGAAGCAGCCTTTCCAGCGAGTATTCTTTTGGTATATCTAAAAAGATTGTTGCAAAATTAGTTCTACCCTGTTTTTTTAAAAAATCCATCAAAAATTCAGCCTGGCCTAGGCGCCGCGGGATGCCATCGAAGATTACCCCTTGGTCTTTGTTTATTTTTGACAGCCTTGATTCTGCAACCTTTAAAAGCAAATCATCACCCAATAAAATTCCTCTATCAACCAGCCTTTTTACCTCTTTGCCAAGTTCTGTGTCTTCCTTGCCGGCTCCTCTTAAAATTCCGCCCATTTCCCAATAAAAAAAACCAAGGCGTTTGGAAAGAAGGCGGGCCTGCGTTCCTTTGCCTGACCCTTGCGGGCCAATAAAGAAAATTGTGTTTAAGTTCATAAGTGTTTGTATTTTATCCTAATTTTAGATTTTTTTCAAATTTATGTTATAATAATTTTAATTCATATTTATTAGAAACAAAAAAGTTTAGGCATAAAATTTGAATGGAAGAATTTAAATTATTTTACGAAATCACCGCTGTTTTGGTTGTGGCAGGGCTAATTGCCATGCTGGTTTCGCTGCTTAGGCAGCCAAGCATCATCGCTTTTATTTTAACCGGCCTGATTGTCGGTCCTTTGGGTTATTCCCAGTTTCATGCCGGCGCTACTTTGGATACGCTTGGGCAAATCGGCATTGCCCTTTTATTGTTTATGGTGGGTTTGGAACTAAATTTCCGGCACATAAAACAGTTGGGCAAAGTCGCGTTAATTACAGGGCTGGGACAAATAATTTTTACCGCCAGCATTGGATATTTAATTGTAAAACTTTTGGGTTTTTCCAGTATTCCCGCGCTTTATATTGCAATAGCGCTTACATTTTCTTCCACGATTATTGTAGTTAAGCTGCTTACGGAAAAGCGGGATCTGCAAAGTCTTTACGCCCGTATTTGCGTGGGCTTTTTAATTGTTCAGGATTTTGCCGCTTTGGCTATTTTAATTTTTTTGGGGGGCATTTCGGCAGTTTCTGGCGATCCGTTCAGGCAGCTTCCCTCTTGGCAGTTTTTAATAGCCAGTGGTATAAAAGTTTTGGTGCTTATTTTGCTTTTGCTTTGGATAAGCAGGCATGTATTTCCAAAACTTTTGGGTAGGTTCCAAAAATCCGACGAATTGCTTTTGATTTTTTCCATGGCCTGGGCTTTAGGGCTTGCCGCGTTTATGTCTCTGCCGATTATTGGCTTTTCTTTGGAAGTTGGCGGTTTTGTCGCGGGCCTTGCTTTAGCCAACTCGCAGGTGCATTACGAAATTAGCGCGCGCATAAAATCTTTGCGCGATTTTTTTATAGTTATCTTTTTCATAGTTTTTGGTACAAAATTAGTTTTTGCAGGGATAGGCGCTTTGTTTTTGCCGGCAATTTTACTTTCGCTGTTTGTGCTTATCGGTAATCCGTTGATTATGCTGTTTATTATGGGGGCTTTGGGTTATAAGCCGAGGACTTCATTTTTTGCGGCCGTAACCGTGGCGCAAATCAGCGAATTTAGTTTTGTGGTAGTGGCTTTGGGCAACCGCCTGGGCCACGTTTCCGACCAGGTTTTGGGACTAGTCACTTTGGTTGGGATAATTACCATCACAGCTTCTTCTTATATGATTTTGTATTCCCGACAGCTTTATAAATTTTTGCGCGTTCCCCTTTCGTGGTTTGATTTTAGAAACGGGGTCAGCGAAAAAAAGTCTAAAGAAGGAGTTCTAAAGAACCATATCGTTTTAGTGGGCGCACATCGGTTGGGTTCACACTTGGTGAATTCTTTGGAGAAACTTAAAAAATCTTTGGTTATAGTCGATTTTGACCCCAATATAGTAAAGCATTACGCGCGTGCCGGGCATAACATAATTTGCGGCGATATTACCGACCCCTATATTCAAGAGCAGGTAAATTTAACCGGCGCTTCCTTGGTGATTTCCACAGTGCCGAGCATTGATGATAATTTGGCGCTTTTAGACAGCGTGAAAAAGCTTACTTGGGGGAAAAGGGATAAGCCAAAATTAATTTTTGCCGCGCAGGATGAATTTGAAACCCGCCAGCTTTACGAAAAGGAAATTGACTACGTTATTTCCCCGCATTTTATTGGCGGGTTGCATTTGGCAAAAATTTTGGAAGAAGATTTCGGCGGTAGGACTTTAAAGAAACTGCGCGAAAGGCATTTAAGGGCAATAGACCAAAAAACCGCCTAAACGGCGGTTTTTCAAATTTAACTTCCTCATGCTAAAATATCATCATATGCTAAAGCTTTATAATACTCTCACTAAAAAGGTTGAGGATTTTAAGTCAATTGAAAAAGGCCGAGTGCGGTTTTATGCTTGCGGGCCTACGGTTTACGATTTTGCCCACATTGGCAATTTAAGAACTTATATTTTTGAAGATATCCTCCTTCGAGTCTTGAAATACAATGGCTATAAAGTTGAGCATGCCATGAACATTACGGATGTAGGACATCTTGTGGGCGATGGCGACGAAGGTGAAGACAAGCTGGAAGTCGGAGCCAAACGAGAAGGCAAATCCCCTCTTGAAATCGCAAAGAAGTATGAAAAAAAGTTTTTTGAAGATCTAGCGGAATTAAATATAATCAAACCCCAAAAGATTTTATCTGCTACACAATCTATAAAAGAACAAATAGCAATTATTAAAGAGTTAGAGAAGAAAGGTTTTACGTATAAGGGAAAACAAGCTATTTATTTTGACACATCAAAATTGCCCGATTACGGAAAGCTTTCTGGGCAAAAATTAAGTGAGAAAAAAATTGGTGCGCGTGAAGACGTGGTTATAGATAAGGACAAAAAACATCCTGCGGATTTTGCTTTGTGGTTCTTTTTAACCGGACGATATAAAAATCATATTCTCCATTGGTCTTCCCCATGGGGAAAAGGTTTTCCCGGTTGGCATATTGAATGTAGTGCTATCTCGCGCAAACTCTTAGGACAGCCGTTTGATATTCACGCCGGCGGCGTAGACCACATTGGCACACATCACACCAACGAAATTGCACAGTCGGAAACTGCTTTCGGTACTCCTCTTGCTAACGTTTGGATGCACGGCGAATTTTTGTTGATCGATTCCGGCAGAATGGGAAAAAGCGAGGGGAATTTGCTGACGCTGGATGCTTTGAAAGAAAAAGGTTTCAGTCCGCTTGATTATAGATATATGTGCCTGCAGGCTCACTACAGAACGCAATTAAATTTTACAAAGGATACTTTGGACAGTGCAAAAGCAGGATTAAAACATACGGAAATCACAGTTTCAGTATTGAAGGCTCTCGCAAACAATAGAAAAGGTAAAATAATCACAGATTTTAATTATATCCAATCAGGAAGACCAATTAATCTTTTTAAAAGGTTTGAAGAATCAATAAATAATGACTTAAATATTCCTGAGGCGAAAGCTCAGATGGATATATTATTAAGTATGAGTAGCCACTCGCTGGAGGAAGGTAAGTATGCAGCTGAGGATGTGCTAGCGACAATAGAGCATATGGATGAGATTTTTGGATTAAACTTATCTCAAATACAGCCAAAACTTGATTTGCAAGTATCGGAATTACCATCGGACGTTAAAGAGCTATTTGTTCAACGCCAACAAGCTCGTGAGCAAAAGGATTTCGCTAAGTGCGACAAACTTAGAAAACAAATAGAAGACTTGGGTTATGAAGTTATGGATACGCCGGAGGGGCAGAAGGTGAAAAAGAAAATACGTATTTAAATACGTATTATAATACTTACTATTTAGAAAACACCCCGATACAATTCGGGGTGTTTTTTCGTTTCTAGTTTATTGGTTGTCCTGCTCTTCTTCACTAGCTTCGTCCACGCCTGCCACGCCGGCGTCGCTTGTGTCATCGCTGTCGCCGCCCATGGTTCCCACGGAATCGTCTTCGTCTTCAAAAAACATTTTTTTTGCGTTAATGTTCTTGGTGCAAGGATTATATCAGAAGGCAGGCCTTTTAGGCTATAGAGGTTTTCCACAAGGGAAAGTTTTCCACCAGCTATCCCCTTTTTATGCGGAAATAAGCGCAAAATTAGTCTTGGAAGCCCGCCTAAAACAGGCTATAATATATAGACCATTTATGTCCGATAATCAATCACAAATTCAAAGAATCCCTCCCCAAAATTTGGAGGCGGAAGGGTCGGTACTCGGCAGCGTTATGCTGGACAAAGACGCGATTATAAAGATCGCGGACGTAGTTTCCGCGGACGACTTTTATGACAACCGCCACAGGCTGATTTTTGAAAACGTTTTGGAGCTGTTTGCCAAAAATATTTCCGTGGATATTTTAACGCTGACTAACCTTTTGGAAGAAAAAAAACTTTTGGAAAAATGCGGCGGAAGCAGCTATTTGACGGAGATGGTCAACAGCGTGCCTTCGGCGGGCAACGTGGTGCATTACGCTTTTATTGTAAGAAAAAAAGGCGCGTTGAGAAAGTTGATTAAAACCGCTTCCGAAATTAACGAGCTGGCTTTTAATGAAGAGGGTGAAGTGGAAGAAATTCTGGACCAGGCGGAGCAAAAACTTTTTGGCGTGTCCCAGCAGCATTTAAAGCAGAATTTTGTTCCGATTACTTCGGTTTTGCATTCCACGTTTGAAAGGATAGATGAACTGCACCGCGAAAAAGGCAAACTGCGCGGGCTACCTACGGGTTTTGTGGATTTGGATAACTTGCTCGGGGGTCTGCAAAAGAGCGATCTTGTTGTTCTGGCCTCTAGGCCCTCCATGGGAAAGACTTCTTTGGCTTTGGACATTGTAAGAAGCATGGGCGTGCACCATAAAATTCCGGTTGGAATATTTTCTTTGGAAATGAGCAAAGATCAATTAGTTGACAGGCTGCTTTCCGCCCAAAGCGACGTGAATTTGTGGAAGATCAGGACCGGCCATTTGAATGACGAGGATTTTGAAAAAATCGGGCAGGCTATGGGCGAACTTTCGGAGTCTCCCATTTTTATAGACGATGCGGCCGGCAGCAACATTATGGAAGTGCGCACCAAAGCCAGAAGACTGCACGCTGAGCACGACGTTGGAATTTTGGTAGTTGACTATCTTCAGTTGATGGAAGGACGCTCCCAGGAAAACCGCGTGCAGGAAGTTTCGGAAATCTCGCGTGCTTTAAAAATTTTAGCGCGCGAACTTAACATCCCGGTTTTGGCGCTTTCCCAGCTTTCCAGAAATGTGGAAAACCGCCCCGATAAAGTCCCCCAGCTGGCGGACCTGCGCGAATCCGGAAGCATTGAGCAGGACGCGGATGTGGTGATGTTTATTTACCGTGAAGATATGTACAGAGGCAAAGACAGCAGAAGGCCGAACATTGCGGAAATTTATATAAAGAAGCACAGAAATGGCCCTACCGGGCAGATAGATCTGTTTTTTGATCAGGATAAAACTTCTTTTAAGAACTTGGACAAAACTTTTGATACCTCACCGCAGGCGGTAATGCAGAATGTTGAAGAATCTGAAGAAACACCAGGTGGTTTAGAGCCGGCACCGGGACTTACATAATCAAGGTAATCATTTAAACATATAAACAATAATGTTTGAATATTGCATACTTAAGTATTTATATAATTTTTATGGCTCGACTTCCGTCCAGCTTACAAAAACTTATAAATGAACTTTCTAAGCTTCCCGGCATTGGCCCAAAAACCGCCCAGCGGCTTAGTTTTTATTTGCTTAAAAAAGACAATATAGATTTAGAGCAACTTTCATCAGCGGTCGCAAATTTAAAACAAGGCGTGGTTTTTTGCTCCACCTGTCATCATATGGCGGAAACCGACCCGTGTTCTATTTGCACAGATGATAAGCGTGACAGGTCTGTAATTTGCGTTGTGGAAGAGCCTATGGATGTTGTCGCAATCGATAAAACCGATAAGTACAATGGCCTGTTCCATGTGCTTGGCGGGGTTTTAACGCCCCTAGAAGGCATCGGCCCGGAAGATTTGAAAATAGATTCTTTATTGGACAGAATAAAGAATCAAACTATCGCCGAAGTAATTATTGCCACTAATCCTTCGCTAGAAGGAGAAACTACGGCGATGCATCTTTCTAAAGTTATTAGAGCCTCCCATTCAACAATTAAGATTAGCAGAATCGCCCACGGCCTTCCTATGGGCGGCGACCTTGAATACGTGGATGATATTACTTTAACGAGAGCGCTGGAAGGAAGAAGGGAGTATTAAATAATGGTAAGAAACATTTATTATTAAAGATTAAAAGGAATTTTAACAATATGTTTTTCCCAGAGACAATGAGTATCCTGAAAAGGCAATTTTTGACGCACTAACATGCGATAGCAGCGCCGAAGGTTGTAATCCAGATTGGCGTCATGAAGTTTTATCTAACGCTGATCCAGCGTTAGTCAGAAAAATTCGGCAAGAGTTAAGTAGGAATCTAGACGAATTACCGCAAGAAATAGAGAGTAGGTTAAGAAAAGAGGGAAAATTATAAATAAAAAACTAACCTAAATAGGTTAGTTTTTTATTAAATTTTTGTCATTTCTATTTCTGTGTAGTGCTGTCTGTGGCCTTGGCGCTTACGGTAGCGGGATTTGGCTTTGTATTTAAAGACGCGGATTTTTTTGCCTCTCCCCTGTTTTAAGATTTTGGCTTCCACGGTTTTGCCTGTCAGGTAAGGTTTGCCAATGTCAAAAGTTTTGCCGTCTTCGGTGAAGAGGACTGTATCGAATTTTATAATGTCACCTTCTTTGCCGGAAAGCTTTTCTACCCGGATTTTTTCGCCCTTGGAAACCATATACTGTTTTCCGCCGGTTTCAATAATTGCGTTCATAGAGATTTAGAGAATTAGTGAGTTAGAAAATTATAAATTTAAAAAATACAATAAGGAAATTTTATCAGATTTTGCGCTTATCGTCAACCCCGTTAGAAGCTCAATAAGTCAGCTTATCATCAGGTTCGCTAAATGTTTTGTTTCTAACGGGGTTAGCGCCTTTTTTAGCCGCATCAAACAAATCCGGAATATGAGGGTGCTGGCGTTTGTAAATCATTACTACCGCAATGACTATTCCCACCATCGTCAGGAACAAAATAATAAGGGCTATAAGTTTGCCCAAACTTTGCAAAAACACCGCTGTGAAGCCAAAAATTGCGCTTATGGCGTATAGCGTGAGCACAGTTTGGCGGTGCGAAAGGCCTATGTCCAAAAGCCTATAATGCAGGTGCTTGCGGTCGCCCACAAAGGGGCTGGAGCGGTAAAAAACTCTTCTTACAATAACCCAGGCAACATCCAAAATGGGAATGCCCATAACGAGCAAAGCGGTGGCTATTTTTGCCCCCAAAATAATGGCAAGAACCCCAAGGCCAAAGCCGGCAAAGGTGCTGCCGGTTTCTCCTAAGAATATGGAGGCCGGGTGGAAGTTGTAAAGAAGGAAGCCTAGGAAAGCCCCGGCAAAAATTATGGCTATACTTGCCGTAATCGGCTGGTTTACTCTTTCGGTGAGCGAGAGCGCGAACATGGTAAGCCCGCCAATTACGGCTATGCCGGAAGTAAGCCCGTCGAGTCCATCCAAAAACTTAGTGGTGTAAATCATGCCCATCATCCATACCCACATAATAATCGCGGAAAGCGGGATGGAAAAAATCATATGGCCGATGTTAAACGGCGCGCCGAATGGATTACTAATGAATTTAATCCCCACGCCTATTCCGGACAAAACAACAATCAAAGACGCTAAAGCTGGAAACAGCCAGGAAAGTTTTGGCGCTAAATTGAATTTGTCGTCCAATGCGCCGCCAATTGCCAAAATAAAACCGCCTAAAATAACTGCGCCAAAAAATTTTAACGGCACAATGTTTAAATCGGGTTTGGAAAAAATCAGAAAAAGAATTATTGAGAGCGTAAAAGCAACATATACGCCTGCTCCTCCCAAAAGCGGCGTGGGTTTTTCGTGAATTTTTCGGGAGAGGATCGGTAAATCCAAAACTTGGAACTTAATGGCAAGTTTTTTTATAAGGGGTATAAGCAGAAGGGCAAACCCGAACGAAATTAAGAACCAAAAAGCATAAATCATTTGTATTTTGATTGCCCGTAACGACTTACGTCTTGCGAAGTCGGGGGGGTCATTCGTAATTTATCGTTTACCGTATTAGCGGCCTGCATATCCTTCATGGTAAGGCCGGTATTTTCACCCAGTCGGGCTTTTGGGGTAACCCAGAATTCTAAATACTTGCCAAGCATAAGGCGGGTTTGTGCTTCTATCGCAGGAACGCTGCCAAAAATCACGGACGCTAAAGGTACCAAAAACCATTGCAAATACATAAAAATGCTTCTCCATATGCTATATTTTTTTGGCCTTGGAGGCAAAAGCACCATATTAATATAGACGCTGAAAATCAAGAAAAACAGCGCAATGTTCATTAAAGTTTTAGTCACTAAAGGCAAATTCAAAGCAACAACGGTTTCATTGAACTGGTTGCCTCCAATGAAAAGCGGTAGCCAGCCGAGCGTGGAAATTATAATGCTGGCCGTGGCCCAGTTAAAATTGCCTTCCACGTACTGATAGAGTTTGTACAGTTTGTCGTACAGCGGCGCCTGAAGTTTAAGAAGTTTAGGGATCAGATGCGGGTAATACTCTACATTGTAAGCCCAGCGCCTTTTTTGTTTATATTGATTTTTAAGCGTCTGCCAGGTACTGGAGGCCAGGCAGGTATCTAAAGAAATCGGGATGAAAAGCGGGACTACCCGGTAGTCTCCTTTAAAGTGCAGGTAGCATTGCCAAAAAATAAATCCGTCTTCGTTGACAATGTCTTTTTTCCAATACCCCACTTCTATTAGAGTTTTTAGCGGCATTGTATGGGAGGAAAATGTCCTTAAGCGGTCTGGACGGCTGCTCTCCGTAAATTGCCAGAAAGAATTAGCAACGGACACCACGCGGATAAGCGCAGGGCTGTCCCAGATGTTATTGTTATATATCGCTATGGGTTGGTAGCTGCTTTGGTACGGTTTTTCGGCCGTTAAAAATTCGTATATGACTTTGGCAAAATATTGCGGATGCACAATGGTGTCGCTGTCAAAGTTGGAGACGAGCACTTGCTCCGGTTTGATTTGAAGGTTTCCAAGTTCCGGCAGAAGATTTTGTACGGCGTAGGCGGCGTTTGCGCTTTTGCCTTTTATTTCATCTGGCAGCCCGTCTGGGTGGATGGTAATAAAAATTTTAAAAAAATCATTTAGGTACTTTTGCCTGATTTGTTCGGCGTTTGCTTGTGCTTCTTTTCCTGCTCGTTCTTCACAGGCCAGTACCAAAATCATTTTGTCTTTGGGATATTCCGCCAAAGCCAGCGCATTAATGGTAGAGTCTAAAACTTCATAGCTTTCATCCACAAACGGAATTAGAATTAAGTGAAAATAAGGCGTAAAATCTAGTCGGGTTTTGCCCTGCCTGATTAAACCGGTAAGTCTTTTTATTTCTTCTCCGTAATATTTTTTTTCGGTTTTGTTTTTGGCTAAGTAGAGTTTGTTTTCCAAAAAATTTATAAAAGTCGGGATATCGTTGAGTTTTTTTATGTGGTCAATCCACCGGATTTTTACAAAAAATTTGAATTTCTTGTAAGAGGACCACAAATGACTGGCTACATTAATGGCTTTGAGCACCCAATACAAATCAAAACAAATAATAAACAACGCGGCCCAAACCGGCTGATAGTAGGAAAGCAAAATTGCGCCGAAAAAAACCAGCCAGAATTGCATCCCTGGTAAAATTTCCCAAAATCTCTCTTTCGCCGTTCTTTTTCTGAACATAATTAATTAACGCGGATTAAAAGTAATGTGGCAGATAAAATAATCAGCCCAACAACCAGGCTGGTAAAGATTGTCAAAAAATTAAGAAAATTTTGGTACTTTTTAAGTCTTTTAAAAAGGATGAAGTTGAGTATTGTAATAATCAGCGCCGAAAGAGGAAGGAGGTAGAGGTTCAAGCCCCTTCCGTACCATTCCACACCCGTGAATATGTTATACTTTAAAGCAATTGTTTCGTCTCTGGGATTAATTTTGAAATAGACAATAAAAAATGTTATAATGTTGATAATAATCGTCAGGAACCAGAGAAACCAAAACGTTTTTACGTAATTAAATAGAGTTTTAATAAAAGTTTTGAACATGTAAAAGCTTTAAATTACTGCCAAGATTATAACAGGCTTAGAGCAGTTATTACAAGGTATTTAAGAATTTGTCTTAAATGTCAAAAAAACAAAAATATCTTTTTGCCGCGATTATTATTTTAGCCATATTTTTTAGGTTTTATCAGCTTTCTGAAATGCCGGGAGGGCTATTTCCTGACGAAGCCGCTAACGGGCTTGACGTGGATTTAATTGAGCAGGGCCAAAGGCAGGTTTTCTATGAAAGAGGCAACGGCCGGGAAGCTTTGTTTTTTTATATGCTTTGGGGCAGTGTGAAGGCTTTTGGGAAAGGCCCTTGGCAGCACCACGCGGTTTCCGCGCTTGTTGGAGTATTATCCGTGGTTTTGTGTTTTGCGGTTTCTAAAAGGCTGTTTTCAATCCCCCCTTCCTCTCCCTCTCTGCAAGGAAGGGATAATAAGAGGTGGTCTGATCGCGCAACCAACATCGCGCTTTTGTCATCATTTTTAATGGCGGTTTCTACTTGGCATATCGTGCTTTCCCGAACAGCTTTTCGCGCCATACTAATTCCCTTATTTGTTGCTTCAACTTTTTATCTACTCCTAGTTGCGTACCAGTCTAAAAGTTTAAAAAAGCAGCTTTTCTTTTCTTTTTTAACCGGCGCGGTTTTTGCCGCAGGTTTTTACACTTACATTGCTTACCGGATGCTAGTTCCCATTTTGGCAGTCTTAATTGTCTGGCCGCTTTTGGCGAGTTTAAAAAACAAAATTTTTATTTTGACGATAAAGAAATATTGGAAAGCCGCAGTTTTATTTTTAATAGGTTTTATAATTTTTATTTACCCTCTGGGTAAATATTTTATAGACCATCCGGGCTCTTTTGTGGGCAGAAGCGGCCAGGTAAGCGTTTTTAATCCGGAGCTGAATCAGGGAAATCTTCCTGGAACTGTAACGGAAGTTGCTAGGCAGACTTTGCTTGCGTATTTTGCAAATGGCGATTTGAACTGGAGGCATAATATTTCCGGCCTGGCTTTTTTGCCTCCTTTTGTAGCTCCGTTTTTTGGGGCGGCTTTGATTATAATCACAATTCTTGCGGCCTGGTATATTTTTGCCCCATCAAAAAAATCCAAATATTGGAGATACGCGGTTTTAGCCGGTTGGTTTTGGGGCATGCTAATCCCCGTAATAACCACGGCCGAAGGCATCCCTCACGGCCTGCGCGCCATTGGCACAATCCCGCCGGTATTTATAATTGCGGCTTTAGGATTGTATAAATTTTCTGAGCTTATATTGCGACTCCATAAAGAACTTTGGCGCAAATACCAAATACAGCACATTGGCAAGTGGCTTGTGGATTTTAGTTTGAAAGTATTAGTTGTGTGTTTTGTTATTGCTTCTATTTTATATTCGTATTTTTGGTATTTTGCTTATGCTTATAATAGTCCAGATAATTTTTATTCTTTTAGGAGCGACCTTACTGTTGTCAGCAAATATTTAATAAACAGATGCCAGAAAGATAACACTTATTTGGTTTTGGACAAATTTTCCTTGCAAACTCCTGATTATCTGACAAACATTGATCCGCGTGAGTCCCCTAACCCTTGCAACAAGTCATATATTCAGGTTGATCCAGAAAATTCCTGGGAACTTGAGAGGTTAACACCTGCCGATGAAGTAGTATTTGCCCAGTCCAGCCTGTTTGATACGGTTAAGTTCAAAAAATACCACCCCGAAGCTTATTTATCGCAAGAAATCAGAAACAAGTTCCAGCAAACGGTGATGGCGGTGTATAAAATAACTGATAACAACTAATTTATAATTGATAATTTCAAGATGTAAAAAAATGAAAACAAAAATGTCCGCCGGAGGCGAAAAATATTTTTGGCTGATTATCATTCTGATAATCGGCACAGCGCTGAGGTTTTATCATAACACCGACATTTCACTTTGGCACGATGAGGCGTTTTCGGCTTTACTCATTAAATATCCCTGGGGTGAGATGATGTCTCGCATTGGCCTGGATGTACATCCGCCGATGTATTATATATTCTTGCGTCTTTGGTATTATATTTTTGGCGATTCCTTGCTTTCTTTGCGATCGTTTACGGTGTTTTTCAGTGTTGGCACGATTTGGGCTTCTTGGGCGCTTGTAAAAGAGGCGTTTAAAAACGAGAGGGCAGCCCTTTGGACGGCGGTTTTGATTGCTTTAAACCCTTTTCAACTGCAATATGCCACAGAGGCAAGAATGTACACCATGGGGGCATTTTTTGCGGTTTTAGGGGCATATTTTTTGGTTAAAGCCTTGCGGCACCAGCGCGCTTTGCACCAAGACGAGAATCTTCACATGCCAGACTTGCCGGCTGACATCAATCATAAAAAGAAGATGTTGTGGCACTTTTTTGGTTTTGCATTTTCAATGTCCGTGATGATTTATACGCATTACTATATGTTTTTTACTGCCGCGGCTTTGGGATTTTACGGACTTCTTTATCTTTTCTTTCACCATAAGTGGGACTTTAGAAAATATATTCCGCTCTTTATTTCCTTCATTGCAATAGGTCTTTCCTATCTTTTGTGGATAAAAACTTTCTTGTTCCAATACGGGCAGGTAAGCGAAAGCTACTGGATTCCCAAAATGGACATCTGGAGCATTCCTACCACTTTGTGGCAGATGTTTTTGGGAATCGGCATAGACATTACAAACAGCACTACCCAAATTCAAGTGGCGGTTGCAAGCTTGTTTTTACTTTTTGTGATTTACAGATTCTTGAGAAGAAGCCAAAGCTTTGAAAAATGGCTGGTCTTTTTGGGGATAATTGCGCCTTTTGGCGGTTCAATTTTGTTCTTGCTTTTAGCAAGATTAAAAGACAGCGAAACTTCCGTATTTTTAGTGAGATACTTTTTGTTCACAACGGCTTTTCTTTCCATAACCATTGCTGTTTGGCTTTCGCAAATAAAAATAAAATGGCTGGCGGTTTCGCTGTTTGCTCTTTACGCGGCAGCTAATTTAGGAACTTTTTATAATTACTGGTCGGAACTGGACATAAAAAACAAGACTGGGATGGCCGGAGCCTCAAGATATCTTACAGCTAATGTTGAACCGCAGCACAAACTTTACATTGGCAGCAGTTTTATGTTTTTTAATCTGAAATATTACGTAAATCAATTAGGCATAGCAAGTAAGTCCCTTCTTTATAGTGGCGGTATTACCGAAGTCCACCAACTTCCCCACTACGCGGGGACAGCGATTTTGACCAATGAAGATTTATTGCCGGATTTTAATCAATCAGCAAAAAGCGGCGACACTGTTTGGCTGGTTTGGACTAATGGTTTTGGCGGGAGCAAGCCGGAAACGCCGGTAAATTGGGACAAAATTCGTGAAGAATTTTACGCAGAAGTAAGGCCGTACGTTGGTACTTATGTTTACGTGACGGAATATAGGGTAAACTAGAAAAGCTTAAAAATAAAGCCAGCCTTGACTAGGTTTTAGCTGGAAGATGGTTAAGTGATTACAGTACCTCTGAATTTACGGCCTTTTAAGATATTTTCCAGGTTTTTTAAATTTTTTCCGTTTGCAATAATGATCTTTAGCTTGTTTTTCCGGGCGAACATGGCAGCGGTTGGGTCAAACGGTACGTTTTTGCCCGGAACCCACCGGGAGCCGGTAATTTTAAGCAACTCATTCCAGGAAAGCTTTTCTTGTCTTTTTGCGTTCTTAAATTTGCGCGGGTCTTTGTCGTAAACGTAAGAGACGTTGCTTAAATTAATAACGGTTGACGCTCGGTAGGTTTGCGCGAATTTAATCATAGCGCCGTCACTGCTTCTGCCCGGTTTCCAGCCACCGCCGACCAATACCGGCTCTTTAAAAATAATCTTTTTTTGCGGATCTTTGGCAATTTCTCTGTAAGCCAGTTTTTTAAACATCAGCTGTACTAATTTAGCGTTCAGCCAGGTGAAGTTTATTCCCATCCAATCCAAAGCTCCTTCATCAATTTTTGATATTTTAGCAAGCGCGTCCTGGTATTTCCTGCAAATTTTACCGCCGCCTGCTATTAAAATAAATTTATTGCCGCGCTTGGCTTGTTTTTGGATAAGCGCTTTAAAATTTTTGAGAAACTTTATGTCAATTTTTTCCGGGACAATTAGTGAACCTCCTAGCGATATAACAAAAATTTTTTTCATAAAAAAAGTTTAATTTTCTAGTAAAGTTTCTTCGGTTGTGCTTGCCTCTTCGGGCATGGGTTTTTGGGCGCAGGGAGCATTTATAAAGCAAAGGAAACTCCTGTTTTGAAAGCGCATGTCAATGTATTTTAGCCGGAATTTGTCCTGCTGTCCTACCTGTGACATAAGGAGGTTAAAGTTTTTTATAGTTTCTCCCAAGTCCGAATAAAAGTCAAAATAAATTTTAGGGCCGTTTTTTTTGGTAATTAAGACTATGTCCGGACTGGAAAAATCGGGCAGTTCAAAATTTTCCAGCTCATAACCGGACGCCGAAGGTAGCTTATTTGCCAGTGTTTGTAAAACTTTAATTTTATCAGCGTCTAAATACATTTCCCTTTCAGACAGGCTTGATGTTGCCGATAAAGCTATTTTTATTAAATTGGAGGCAAGGCTAGTGGAGGCATTTTCCGTCTTGCTGATTAATCCGTCATTTGTAAGCACTAGAAATTTTGGACCGGGCTCTTCCACTAAAAACTGCTCAAACCGCGAAGCCAGCTCTAATTTTAAGGTACCGGGAAAATCTTTTTCTATGGAGATAACGCTCAGGACATTTTGGTTGTTTGCCGTAATGTAAGCGGACGCTCTTTTTTTTGAAAAAAATAATAAGCTTTTTTGGGCGAAAATTTGGTTTTTGTCTATGTAGCTTAACGCGGTGTCTTTGGCTGACTGCGCTTGTTCTTCCGGCAAGCCTGTAATAAGTACACTTTTTATGCTAAATGGATTGCTGAAATATCCCAAATAAATAATTAGCAGCAAAACCAGCACTGCAGAAATCTGGACTCTTTGGGAGTCCAGATTAAGCGAATAGATTATTTTTTGCCAAAAGTTTTGAGGAAGCAACCTGCCTTCCCTTTTGTATTCCCGCGCGCTTTTAAGCCTGCCTCTGAATTTGGAATTTTGAAACCGGTAGCCGGACGGGCCTGTTTTTTTGTTTTTACTAAAAAACATTTTTGCAGATTACTTTGCTTTTTCCGGCGGTTTTATGAGGTCAATTCCCACGTAAGGCTTTAGCACTTCCGGCACAACCACGCTGCCGTCTTCCTGTTGGTAGTTTTCCAAAATGGCAATTAAAATTCTTGGGCTGGCGATAACTGTGTTATTTAGAGTGTAAACGTGTCTGGTTTTGCCGTTTTTGCCCTTGTATTTTATATTTAACCTTCTTGCCTGCCAGTCGCCCAAATGTGAATCGCTGTGGGTTTCGCCGTAATTTTTTCTTGCTGGCATCCAGGTTTCTATGTCGTACATTTTGTATTTTCCAGCACCCATATCGCCAGTGCAAATATTAATCACCCTGTGGGGAAGTTTTAGCTCAATCAGCATTTCTTGGGCAATCTCCCTCATATCTTCTAGCCACTTTTCGCTTTTTATGATATCTGCTTTGCAGATTACCACCTGCTCTACTTTCATAAATTCACGAATCCGGTAAATGCCTTTAGCGTCTTTTCCATAACTGCCTACTTCGCTTCTATAGCAAGGGCCGACACCGCAGACTTTGATTGGCAGATCTTTCTCGTCTAATGTCTGACCAGTGTAGTAGGCTAAAAGTGAAGGCTCAGAAGTACCGGCTAAAAATAGACTGCTGGCATCTTTTGCTTCTTCCGGCACAACTTGATTAAATTTTACCTTATACGACCCCCTTTCAATTTTATATATCTCTTCGCGCCCGAACGGAAAATGACCGCTGCCGAATAGCGCGAATTCCCTAATTAAAACCGGCGGCACCATTAGGGTAAAGCCTTTCTCCCGCATTTTTTTAAGTGCGTGCCATATAAGTCCGTACTGCATTAACACCGCTTCGTTTTTTAAGTAATAGCCTCTAAATCCGGAAGTTTTAACTCCGGCTTCGGTGTCAATTAAATCCAGTTCTTTCCCTAAGGTGATATGGTCTTTTATTTTAAAGTTGAATTGAGTGGGGACTTGCTTTACTTTTTCTTTGTCTTTTGGATCTACGTGGCCTAAAGTCGGTGACCAGTAGCTCCAAGGAACGTTGGCGGATTCGTCTTTGCCCACAGGCGTTTCTGGGCTTGGAATATTTGGAACAATAGACATTAGCCTTTCATAATCGCCGATAATTCTGTCCAGTTTGGCTTTCATTTCCGTTTCTTTGGCATCTACTTCTTTCATTTCTAAAAGCCTAACCTTTTTTTCCTCACTGGATAGTTTGGGCAATTCTTTGGAAAATTGGTTTTTAGTAGCTTTTAGACTTTCTAACTCGGTCAGAAAATCTCTTCTTTTGGCATCCAAGTCCAAAAGTTCGTCAAGGTCCAAATTGATATTTTTGTCTTTTATCGCCTTTTTTACTTTGTCCTGGTTTTCGCGGATAAATTTAATGTCGAGCATAGAAAAGAATTAAGAAGTAAGAATTTAAAAGTAGAGCTGTTTCTTTAGTATAAGGTAATAATTGGTATTTATCTAAGTCCGATAGTTTAATAAATTTTAATTCAGAAATTTTATTATCAAAATTTTTCTTATGGAGTTGTCCGCCAATAACTTCGCATTCGTATGATATTAGTAAAACTTGCCAAACATCTTTTTCTACTGTTTCCTAGGTGTTGCAGTAAATTTTTGGCAATAGTCTAATCACTTTCACGTCGAGTCCTGATTCTTCTTTAGTTTTCCTGATAACAGCCGTTTGGGGATTTTCTCCAAATTTTATATGTCCTCCCACAAATTCCCATTTGCCACTAGCTTTTGATATTTCATCATCTTTCCGTTTGGCAAGCAATATCTCCTTTTTGTCATTCTTTACTACCGCCACAACTATTGCTTTTTGGATTTTTTTCATAATTCAAATTAGGATTATTCGCGTAATCTGTGCTATTTGCGCATCTGTGAATTATTTTTCCTTCATCGGCGGGAAGATGACGGTTTCTCTGACTGGTTTATCTATTAACACGCTAAAGAGCCTTTCAGAAAGGCCAAAACCCGCGCACGGCGGCATACCATATTCCATGGCGGTTAAATAGTCTTCGTCCAGCATTTGAGCCTCTTTGTCCCCTGCCGCTCGCAGTTTCATTTGTTCTTCAAACCTCGCCCGTTGATCAATTGGATCATTTAGTTCTCCAAAGCCTTTGCCTAATTCCGACCCGCACGCCATAATCTGTACCCGTTGCACTGCGTTTGGGTTTTTAGCGTC
>CAZLQG010000005.1:0-34176 GCA_964561655.1 uncultured Candidatus Saccharibacteria bacterium
TTTTAGCGTCTCTTTTTGCCAACGGTTCGATTTCCACAGGTTGGTTTATAAGAAAACCGGGTTGCATGGAAACTTCCGGCTTTATCCTGATTGTCTTTTTGAAAATTAGGTCAATAAGCCTGCCTTTCCCGGCAAATTTTTCATATTCAACTTTATGCAAATCCGCATATTTTTTTAGTTGGTTTTCATCAGTCTTGTTTAAATCTATCCCTGTATGTTTTTTGAACAGTTCAAAGTAATCTTGTTTTGGCCATTTGCCTGACCAATCAATTTCTTTGCCTTGATATTTAGTTTTTAACGTGCCGCAAGTTTGTCTGATTACGTTTTGATGCATTTCCTGCAAAAAGTCCATAAGCATTTCAAAGTCCGCGTACGCCCAGTAGAACTCCATTTGGGTGTAATCCTGTAAATGTTCGCTGCTTATGCCTTCGTTTCTGAAAATCCGTCCGATTTCAAAAACTTTTTCGTAGCCTGCTATCAGCATTTTTTTGAGCGGCAGTTCTAAACTAATGCGCAAATAAAAATTTCTGCTTAGGGCGTTGTGATGCGTTACAAATGGCTCGGCTTCCGCACCGCCGGGCACATTTTCCAATATGGGCATTTGGACTTCCAAAAAATCTTTTTCAATTAAAAAATTTCTGATAGCCTGCCAAAAAGTGTCTTTTTTTACAAACAGTTGCTTGATTTCAGGATTGGTCAGAATGTCCAAATATCTTTGCCGAAGCCTTGTTTCCTCGTCTTCCAGCCCGTAATGCTCGCTAGGAAGAGGTCTTAAGGCTTTGGCTAGCATTTTGATTTCGTCAGCCTGCAGGGTTTTTTCACCGGTTTTGGTTTTGAAAAGTTTGCCGGTGATTTCTATAAAGTCGCCAATGTCAATATTTTTTATTGCAAATTTAAAATTGTCTTTGCCTAAGTCTTCGTCTTTAAGTAATACCTGAATTTTCGCATTGCCGTCTTCTATATGGGCAAAAGCGATATTGCCCATATTTCGAAAACTTTTGATTCTTCCCACCAGAGTAAGCGATTTACCGTTAAGCTTGTCAAATTGTTCAATCGCTTCGGCGTTGGTATGTGTCCGATCAGTTTTTGACGGATACGGTT
Organism: uncultured Candidatus Saccharibacteria bacterium; assembly: GCA_964561655.1. GTDB lineage: Bacteria > Patescibacteriota > Doudnabacteria > UBA920 > UBA920 > CAZLQG01. The sequence goes on from CAZLQG010000005.1 coordinate 1,102, forward strand.
CTATCCCCGCCTGCTTGATGTTCTCAAGCTTGCTTTTACGGGTTTTAATTATGTCTTCTAATCTTTCCTGCATATACGGAAATTTTATAGTAATTTACGGAAAACTGCAGAAATTCAATCCTGTAGATTTCCGTAGCATTTTATTTAATTTCAGGTTTTCATTATAACAAAAAATAGTTAATTTTACCAAATTGCTTCTTGACTTAGAATAAAAGTATATGTATTATTTTTCGCATGGAATATGACAGGAGGAATCTCATTGCCACGCAGGCATTGTCCCAAATGCTCGTTGAAGCAAGGATATCTAATCTTGCTTGGCGGGCACTTTGCTTGCTTTTAAGGGAGGATATCAAAGCTGCACGGCGGTCCAATTCGGATCCAAAGATTTGGAGTTCGGAGGACTTGCCTCTTCTCTTCGAGGTTGGGCACGCTCATGGAAGTGCGGAGGAACCTATCGAGGTTCAAGAGCTCAAAGAGTTCGTTCAATTTCTAACCGATGCAGCCAGGGCAGAAGAGTAGGCGCCGTCAATCAAAAAGTCCGGTCCCTTTGCTGAGGACCGGACTGCTTTTATTCTATACTTACTATTTCGTATTCCATTTCCCCTGCCGGGGTATAAACTTTGAATATTTGTCCAATTTTCTTTCCGAGCAGTGTTTTTCCCACCAGCGATTCATTGGAAATTTTGCCTTCTTTCGGGTTGGCTTCATTGCTGCCCACAATTGTGTATTTTTTTACTTGTCTGCCGACTTTGATAGTAACCGTGGAGCCAATACTTACATTGGAGTGACGGGTGTTAGTAGTAATGATTTCCGCACTTTTTATAATGTTTTCTATTTCTTGGATTCTGCCTTCAATGAAGCTCTGTTCTTCTCTGGCCTGTGCGTAGTCGGCATTTTCGGATAAATCCCCATGCGCCGCCGCTTCCCGAATTCGTTCAATCACGTCCGGACGTTTTTTGTTAACTAAGTCTTTTAATTCTTCGTTTAGTTTTTGTAGCCCTTCCCTAGTAAGCAAATACTTTTTTGACATTTATGGATTTTGATAAATTTTACTTGGTATATTCTAAACTATGCTGTTTATTTCGTCAATTATTAAATAAATGCACGGATTGTTTAATTTTAAATATACAAATTCTTTACCCGTTTGACCGTTTCGATTGGCACTCAAGGTGGTGAGTAAAGTTGAACTACAGGCTTAGTGTAAAAAGTCTAGATATCTAAATTTTTCACGGCTTTAGCGTGCGTGGTAATAAATCGTTTTCTGGGGGGAACTTCGTCGCCCATAAGGGTTTCAAAGATTTCGCTGACTTTTTCCGCGTCTTCAATTTTTACCTGAAGCATTACCCGGTTTTCCGGGTCCATGGTGGTTTCCCAAAGCTGGCCGGGGTTCATTTCTCCCAAACCTTTGTAGCGCTGAATATTATATTTCATTCCTGCAACTTCTCCGCTTTCTCCGCCTTCTGATTCCGGCTGGGATGATGGTTCTTCTAACTGGTTTTCTGTTTTTTTCCTTGATTCTTGTTTTTTGCTTCTTGATTCTGTTAATAAGTCTTTTAAGATTTCATCTTTTTCATCATCTGAAAAAGCGTATTGAAATTTTTTACCTACCTGAACACGGTATAAAGGCGGCTGAGCGATATAAAGGTGGCCAAGCTTGATAATGTCGGGAAAATATCTATAAAATAAAGTCAAAAGCAGGGTGCGAATGTGAGCGCCGTCAACGTCCGCGTCAGTCATAATAATTACGCGGTGGTAGCGGAGTTTGCTCATGTCCAGCATGTCGCCTACGCCCGTACCCAAAGCAATCACAAGGTTTTTTATTTCTTGGTTGGTCAGCATCTTGTCCAGCCGCGCTCTTTCTACATTTAAAATTTTCCCTCTTAAAGGCAATATTGCCTGGAAATTTCTGTCTCTTCCCTGTTTGGCGCTTCCTCCCGCGCTGTCCCCTTCTACTATGTAGAGTTCGCATTTGGAGGGGTCGGACTCGCTGCAGTCAGCAAGTTTGCCTGGGAGCGCAAGACCTTCCAAGAGGCCTTTTCTAATGACAGAATCGCGTGCGGCTCGCGCGGCCATCCTAGCTTTGGCTGCTAAAATCACCTTTTCAATAATTTTGCCGGCTTCCTGCGGGTGCTCTTCTAGATAAATTTCCAGTGCGTTTCCTACCACACTTTCCACCGCGGTTCTGACTTCCGGGTTTCCAAGTTTGGCTTTTGTCTGGCCCTCAAATTGCGGATTTGGAAGTTTTACAGAAATAATCGCGCTTAGTCCTTCGCGCATATCTTCGCCGGTGAGCTTATCGTTTCCTTTGAGTACGTTATTTTTGGTGGCATAATTATTGACGCACCGTGTTAAGGCCGCCCTAAAGCCGGTTACATGCATGCCGCCTTCCAGGTTAAATTCGTTATTGGCGTAGGCGAGGATTCTTTCGTCATAATCGTCAGTGTATTGTATTGCGACCTCCACTAAAGTATCGCCTTCCATTTTGTTAATGTAAATCGGAGAGCTTTTAGTTTTTTTATTGCGGTTGAGGCGGTTAATATAACTTACAAGTCCGCCTTCAAAATAGTATTGGTAAGTAAGTCCGACTCGTTCATCAGTAATAATAAAATGCAAACCCTTAGTAAGGTAGGCTTGGCTTCTTAAATGCTGGGTGACGGTTCTGAGTTTGAATTCCGTGGTTTCAAAAACGCTTTTGTCCGGGTAAAAAGTTATGGAAGTGCCCGTGGGATCAGGGTCGTTTTTGCTAACTTTACCGGTTGTTTTAACTTTGGATACAGGTTTGCCTAGTTTATATCTCTGTTCGTAGATATTTCCATCCCTTTTGACTTGCGCGATTACTTCAGTGGAAAGCGCGTTGACCACGGAAACGCCTACGCCGTGAAGGCCGCCGGAAACTTTATAGCCGCTTTTTTCGCCGCCAAACTTACCTCCCGCGTGCAAAACTGTCAGCACTGTTTCCAAAGCTGATTTTTTGGTAGTCTTATGGGTCTCTACTGGGATCCCGCGGCCGTTGTCCACAACTGTTACTCCGCCGTCTTTTTGCAAAAGCACTCCGACTTTATTAGCATGTCCTGCCATAGCTTCGTCTACCGCGTTGTCCACGACTTCCCAAACTAAGTGGTGCAGACCGCTTTCGCTCGTAGAGCCAATGTACATTCCCGGGCGTTTTCTTACTGGTTCAAGCCCTTCTAAAACGGTAATGCTTTCCGCTGAATAACCTTGGGATTTTCCGCCAGAGGTGGATCCGTCTTTGGCGGGTTTTTCTTCTTTTTTTGCCATAAAATAAATAAGTATCAGGCAGTTTCTATCAAGTATTAAACCAGTTAATTCTTGATTTTTACTGCTCGATACGTATTACTTTCGTAAAAATTTATCCTGTTTTTCACCTTTATATTTTAGCACATTTGAGCTAAAATTTCTAGTGATTTTATGGCCATTTTTTGGCTTATTTAAGCAAAAAATCGGCTGTTGCTTAAGGTAACCTTAAAGCAGTCGAATTTATGCACAGTTTTGACTCTTCTACAAGCCCAGCGACCAAAATTTTTAACGCAACTGCGCGTTATATATCCTTTTCGTTTCTTCGTAGAGTTTGTTTTGCAACGGCTCGACTTCCTCTGCTTTTAGTGTTCTTTCGGGGCTTCTGTAAATTACGCGGTAAGTATAACTCATTCTGTCTTTGCCGAATTTTTCTTCGTTTCCGTATTTATCCAATAGTTTGACCTCTTCCACCAAATCTTTTCCTATTTCTCTTATAAGGTCAAAATAATCATTTGGTACGAAGTTTTTGCCTACTATAAAAGAAATATCTCTAATTACAGGAGGGTATTTACTAACTTCCTTGAATTTATTTCCAAGTTTAAGTTGTTTTTTAACTCGCGCGTCTGTTGACCACAAAAGACGAATGTCTGGTAATTCCATGTCGATAATGGCTAAACGTTCTATACCAAAACCATAAGCCCAACCGTGGTAGCCTTCAATTCCGAAGTTTTTCATTACGCCCTCACGGTTCATTCCGCCACCCAAAACTTCTACCCATTTACCGTTTATCTCAATTTCCATTTCTACTGAAGGATCTGTGTATGGGAAAGTGTCTTCGTTAAATCTATATTTTACTTTTTGGCCAAAAATACTTTGCGCAATTTGCGTTAAGACAGTTTTTAAGTCGTCTAAAGTAAGTGGTTTTTTTCCATCTGGTACCAAGTAAGTTCCGCCTATTTGATGAAAGACATTCATATGTTTACGGTCAATTTCATCTTTACGGTAAACTTTGCCGTAACAAATAACACCCAAAGGCTCTCCCTTTTTTGCTCTTTCCTGAATTTCTGGTCTAGTGAAATAATAATACCACATAACAGTGTCATGCGTACGTAGGATATTCTTTTCGTCTATGTAGTAAGTGTCAGATTTACTTCTTGCCGGATGGTCCGAAGCAAAATTGAATTTATCGAAACTAACGTCCGTAGGTGTAATTTCCGGAATTTTAATTATGTCAAAATCTTTTTGCGCATCTACACTGCATATTTTATCAACCAACTCTTTAATTGGGCTTCCTTCTGTTCTGGATAAATCTGGCATTGCTAAATAACGCTTTATCCTTAAAGCTTCAAAATCTTTGCGTTTATTAAGTTCTTTAATTAGACGCTCTTCCTCGCTAGTGTCAACTATTATATGTTTACCCATAACTAAACTATTGTATCATTTCAGATTTAAATTGACTACCTAGTTTAATGTCGTTTTTTAGAACCATTATTTCCTGTCTTGGTTCATTAGAGAGGTTTAATTCAAAGGCCGCACAAATCATTCCTTGGCTTTCTATGCCGCGGATTTTGGCCTTTTCTAAAATAAAGCCCTGATGGTCTTTGGAATGAATATCTTGGGCTATCTTGGCTCCCGGTAAAGCCAGCGCTACTATGTCTTCAATGTCAAAATTGGAAGCGCCGCAGACTATTGGGTAGACTTCTCTGTCTCCGAGTAAAAGTTTAACAACCCTAAGCCTGTCCGCGTTAGGGTGATTTTCTATTGCAACTACTTTAGCTGCAAAAATATTTTTATAATTTGATTGTTTAGCAGTGAAGAGTTTTTTTAGAAAGTCAAATAAGAAACCCATGAGATTTTTATTTATTGATTGTAATCCATGGTATCTGTGTTCTAATAGTTTCTGCACTCCTCCTGGTTGCATAAGTATCCTGTTGTGCCTTTAGCCGGATCATTCAAGATTGCTTTTAATGTGAAAGTATTATAGTTTTCTGAAACTTGGTATTCATAGTCGGCTTTGGTTTTTGGGTCTTTTGGAATACTCCCGATATATTCGGGCACTAATTCTGTTTTGTAATTTTCTTCTGTGGGAAAAACATAAGTTTCGTTTCCAGCTATATTGTTGTTGGAATACAAAAGCAGGGCCGTTCTGATCATTTGCAGGTCCGTTTTTCTTTGTTCGTCATAAATAGCTGCTTCTTCCTTAAATTTGTATTCTTCGGCGTCGTCTTTTGTGATGCGGATTAACTGGTTTTGGGTTTCACTATAGTAAGTAAGGTTAAAATCTTCTCCAGAAGCTATTGACTGATAAGTATATATGTATGGTTCTTGATTTATTGGGTCGTCGGTGTTAGTCGCAATTTTATTATACGGTTTTATGGCTTCGGCCAAAGTTTTTATATTGGGGGTTTGTGGAAAACTTCCTAAATCTTCGTAATATTTTATCAAACCAATCGCAATGGTTTTCATGGTGTTTGTTCTCTGAGCGTCGCGATTCTGCTTAGCTTCCGCGGATTGGTCAAAGTTTTCTTCAATTCCAGATTGTTCTTCCCGTTGTTCATCTTGTTGGGTTTCGTCTTGTTTTCCGTCCTCCCCCGAAGAAAAGCCGTAAAGCGCATTTAGAACATCTTTTAAAGTGGCAATTGTTTTTTCGTGAAGGCCTATGTTGGAATCATTCATTCTTTGCCCGATTGCGCGGTTTTCTTCTTTAGTCATCAGTCTTTCGGGATTTATTATGCTGTACCCGCCTTTAAAAAAGTCTGAGTCAGAGTAATCAGGGTCTCCGGCTGTATGCGGATTCATCGGATCAGTTTCAAAAATTTTTACTTCGTCACCGTCCGCCAGTCCGTCCTGATCGGAATCCGGATTGTTCGGGTCGGTATTGCGGTTGAATTCTTCTAGGTTATTCAAACCGTCCCTATCCGGGTCTGCATCGTCGCCGCAAACAGTAGATTCAAAACAGACTTCATTTTTAAAATATCTTTTTTGCCACTCAACCGGAGTCGTAAAATTGACTGTCTGTTGCTGCAAGGCAGGCGGTTGGTTTGAATTTTCCGGGTTTACCAGAAAACTTTCTTCTTCGTAGGACTTTCCGGCAAAAGAAGTAATTACTAGGTAAATGATTATTCCTAAAACAACAATGCCTCCAATTATTAGTATCTTCTTCTTGTACTTTTTAAAAAACGAAGGTTTTTGATTCTGTTCGTTTTGAGTTTCTTCTTTAAGGCGCATAGTAGGCTCTTTAATTCCGCTTTCTGTTTTAACTTTTGGCATAACGTTAAAGAAGAGGTAGTCTTCTCTTTCTTCTTCTTCCTCGGCGTCAGGGTTTTGCTGCTGTCCTGCAATTTGTGATTTTAAATCGCTAGGGGAAATATTTTGTTTGGGTTTTTGTTCATCCATGTTGGCTTGCAATTTTGTGGATAATTTATCAGACTTTTAAATTTAAAAATATTTCAACAAAGAGTAAAAATAGTATCAGACTTACTTCTACCCACCAGAAGAAAAGTCCATTGGCCATGAGCAGAAAAGAGACTACTATAAAAATTGAAAACAGCAAAGCCTGCCTGAAACTATTTGTGAGGTTGTTAACATAAATTCCCTGCCTTGTCCATTTTCTCAAAGTAAGGCCAAGCAGAGTGAGCGAGCCTAGACTAAATAGGAATAAGCTTAAATAGAAAAACAGAAGAGTCAACCAGGAAGCTTCGAAAGGGTTTGTAAAGTTTACAATTGAAGCTAGTGAAAACGCTGCTATTATTGTGCTTATTGCAATTAGAATAATTTGTTGTCTGGGTGCTCTGAGCATTTTAATTATAACATAAATTATCACAGATACACAGATTAGCACAGATAATACAGATATCGGTTTTTTTCTTAATTATTTATTAGTGCTATCTGCGGACATCTGTGTATCTGTGATCTATTCCAAATTTTCAAATTCACATTCGTGTTTTTTTGTGGATTTTTCGTGTAATTCTTTAAATTTATCGTATTTGATAGTGTCAATAATTTTTTCAATTATCTTCAAAAGCCTGTCTTTAAGAGTACTTATTTCTTTTTCCGAGGCTAAATTTTCTGTTGCATAATGGTTGTCCTGTAAATACCAATATTTGAGCCAAGCAACTTTTTCGCCTAAAAATTCCTGTGCTGCCCATTGGTAAACATATAATTGGTCTATGTCGCCTTTGCTTTTCGGTGTCTTTCCGGTTTTGTAGTCAATGATACTAAGACCGTTTTTTAACTGGTCTGCCCTGTCTATTTTTCCTACAAAATCGTATGGCCCTAGCTTTAATTTAAAGAAGGTTTCTATATATTTTGCATTTGGCTGCGAGGCTTTTAAATCCTCATAAAACACGCTTAGCATTTTCGTGCCTATTTTTTTGTATTTTGCTTTTTCCTGCTTGTTTGGATACCAGTTGTCAAGCCAGTGCTTTTCGTAAAGCTCTTCAAGAATTTTAGACTCCGGAAGGGGGTTTTTGGCAGGGATTTTGCCGAATAAATCCGTCTGTCGCGCTTCCCGGTTTTTTTTGTAAAGCTTTAAAAACTCTTCAAAAACTTTGTGGATTGTGCTGCCAAAGCTCTGGTGATGGCTCCCCCGCATCGGAAGTTTCAGGTAATGCTTGTATTTGTATCTTAAAGGGCAGATTTCAAAATCGTTCAGGGTTGAATAGGAAAATCGGGAAGGCAGCTTTTTGTAAATTTGGGATTTCAATAAGGATTTGGGTTTTGTAAAAATTACCTTGCCCGTGGCCTTGCTTGTTTGGGTGCTGGGCACGAGCCCTGTTTCCGTTAGAAATTGGGAAGGTTTTTTTAAGGTTTTCCCCCCGTAATCCTTTGCCCAGGAAAAATATAAGCCTTGTTTGGCGCGGGTCATCCCAACATAAAACAGACGCCTTTCTTCCTGCAGGTGAAAATCCCCTTCCGGCAAAATGTCTTTAACAAGTTTTTTCGGTATTTCGATTCCTTCTTTTTTTTGTCTGGTGGGGAAACGCTGATCAACTAAATTGATTAGGAAAACGTATTTGAATTCAAGGCCTTTGGCGCTGTGTACTGTCAGAACTTTAACGCTTTCAGGGCCCAAGTCGGGATCAAATTTAATGTCGCCCTCACTGCCGGCCTGCAATTCTAAGTCCAGCGCTTTTAAAAAAACGTGGGAATTTTTATGTTCGTTTTCTTTCTCAAATTCCTCGCATTTTTTGTAGAATTGGTCTAAAAATTCCCGGCTCTGCGCATTTTCCAAAGTATCTGCGGAAAGTTTTTGTTCAAGCTCTAAATCTTTTATAATCTCCACTAATATTTCCGACGCTGAAACGGTTTTAGCTGAGCTTGAGTGTTTTTGCAGAAGTTCCAAAAGCTTTCGTATTTTATTTTTGCTTGCAGAAGAAATTTGAGCCATGGTCTGCGCCGGCGCAAGAGTTTCAAACAAAGAGAGTGTTTTTTGATCCGAGTATTCTAAAAGCGCGGAAAGTTCATCGTGGTTTAAGTGGAATTTTGGCAAAGCTAAGATTCTATATAAGGAAATTGAGTCATGGGCATTATCCAAAAGCCGTAAGTAAGACAAAATGTCCACAATAATTGGTTTTTTATACAAGCCTTTGTTGGCAACGAATGTGTAAGGAATGCCGCTTGCGGCTAAAACCGGCAGAAGTTCGTCAGCGGCCGAATTTGCCCTGATAAGTATCGCAAAATCGTTCCAAGATGTCTCCCCACCCCCCTCTTTTTCAAGGGAGGCCTGGTTTTTTAGCTGAAGGATTTTTTTTACAGCTGAATTTAATTCTCCGCTTAGGTCGTCTCCTTCCAGGACGCTAATCCCGTTTTTTATTTTTTGTTTATTGACTATTTTTTTGTTGATTTTAAGTTTTACCTCCAATCTGTCTGGATTATTGGCTTGAATAAAATTATAAGCTAAGTCTAAAATATTTTGACTGGAGCGATAATTTTCCAGCAGAGTGATTTGTTTGGCTTTGGGATATTCTTCTTTGAATTTTAAAATGTTGGATACGCTGGCGCCGCGGAATTTGTAAATAGATTGGTCGTCGTCGCCCACTACCACTAAATTTTCATCTTCGCCCGCCAGAAGTTTAACCAGTTGATATTGCGCGTAGTTGGTATCTTGGAATTCGTCAACCAGAAGATATTTGAATTTGGTTTGATAATATTGGAGAATTTTGGGACGTTTTTTAAAAAGTTCCAAAGTGTAATTAATCAAATCGCCAAAATCCAAAAAGTTGTTGTCCAGCATCAATTTTTGGTAAGTGTGGAAAGCGTTGGCGACTTCTTCCAGTCTGGCAATTTCTGTTTCATCAGTTTCGTTTTTCTCTTTTGTTGCTTTTTTCTTTGTTTTATTTGGTTGGTCCAATTCTAGCCTTAAACTTTGGGCATAATTCAGATATTCTTCCGGTGTAATAAGTTCGTCTTTGCATCTTGAAAAATGCTGCAAAAGCGTGTCAATAAACCGGCTTGGGTTGCCTAGAGGGCGGTAGTAATTCAAATTAAATTTATCAAAATTTTCATATACAAAAATCCACTGTCTGACCCCGTCTAAGAGTTTAAAGTCGTTTGGCAGGCCAATATCCAAAGCGTGATTCTTTAAAATCCTTTCACAGAAGCTGTGGAATGTGGAAATCCATTTGTCAAAGTAGCCCAAAGGCAATAAGAGTTCCACTCTTTCTTCCATTTCCGTGGCTGCTTTTTCCGTAAAAGTCAGCGCTAAAATTTCGTCCGGTTTGGCAAATTTTTGTTCTATTAAATAGGCAATCCTGCGGGTTATTACTGTGGTTTTACCCGTTCCCGCGCCGGCCACAATTAAAAGCGGTCCTGCCCCATGCTTTACCGCTTCTGTTTGTTCTTTATTTAAATTTTTTAATAGTTCATCCATTTGTTTTTTGACCGGAGATAAAAGTAGCCCATTTATGCCACAAATCCATTCCTTCGTCTTTGTATTTTGTCCAAAATTGGGCGGGGTTAACGATTTTTATATTTTGATATTTACCTAAACCCAACAAATCGTTATCGCTCGTTATCAAATAGTCTGCCCTTGCTTCCACCGCGCTTTCTAGTATTTTGTTATCTTGAGGATCTTGGACAATATTTATCTTTCGGCGATTGATTACGTGGTTGAGTTGTGTAAAGAAATCATTTAACTGCTTATGATATTCGGGGCTGACCACAACTTGTCTTAAAAGGAGTTTGTTTTCCCGCAGGGTTTGCCTGTTGGCAAAAGCTTCTATTTCCCCTTTTATTACCGCATTAATAATCTTTTTTTCATAAGAGTATTCGTCTTTGAATCCGGATATCAAAATATTTGTGTCAAGAACTATTTTCATTTATTACCTTCTTCCATTTTTTATTGGCATTAAGAACTTTCTTGGGCTTTCGTCTAAATCTATAAAATAGTCTGCAAGTTCTTTTATTTTATGGCTGCAGGAGCGGCCAAAAGCCATGCTTTCAGTGAACTGACCGGTCATTTGCAAATATTCCAAAAGCGGTATAAAATCGCCATCACCGCTTACTAAAACTACGACGTCTAATTTATTCATCATTTTTACGATATCCATGGCTATCCCCACGTCCCAGTCACCTTTTTGGTGCCCGCCAGCGAAGGTTTGTAATTCTTTCATTTTGACTTCAAAGCCCGCTTTTTCCAGAGCATCAAAAAAACTTTGCTCTTCAGGCATATCGGCCTTGACCACGTAAGCGATGGCGCGGATTAATTTTCTTTCCGCCACGGCCGCGTCCAGCACTTCATTGAATTTTACGCGGGCGTTATAAATGTTGCGGGCGGAGTAGTAGAGGTTTTGCACGTCCACAAATACTCCGACTCTTTGTTCCGGGTTGCGTATTGGCATAAAGTTATGTTTTAAGATTTATTTAATGCTCTAAGTTTAGACAATACTGCCTTAGTTTTAAGAAAATTATATTCTTGGGTTAATGATTGAGTTAATGCTGTAATGTCTGCTTCTAATTCTTTGGGGCTTCTTTGGGTTAGAGGAAAGAAATCAACAAAATATAATTTGGGCGTGTTGTCTGAAATCGTTGTTCCGAATATTACACTTGCGGGCTCCAGGTCTGCTACCATGCCAGTCCCGGATTCTTTTAAGAAGGTACGAAAGTAAGTTTGTAAAGCTTTTTCTATAAGTTCATCCATTTGTTGTGCCATTTTTTGTTTATTCTCTTGTTTAAGCTCTGACTGGCGGACTTCCTTTACGGCGACGCGCATTATAGGGCCTTCTTCTCCTTGGCTGATTGCCATATGATGTTCAGTCAAGAACCCTTCCAAATCTTTTTCTAAAATTTTTATATGTTCTTTGACTTCTTCCAGTTTTGGGTGTTTTAAAGTTTTTTCGTCGTGTTTTCTTGGCCTGTTGTATGTTTTTAAAAGCCATCCTTCTTTTACAACCGGAGGACTCCCCTCTTTAGAGATTGTAAGGATTTCCTCAATGGTTGCGTTATTACCTTCAGTATATCTTTTTTTGCCCGTAATGAATGGGCTGGGATTTGTATTGTCCGGGTCGGATTGTGTTTCTGGCATATTTATTGCAGTAGTTTTTGAGTTTCTACTTCCTTTGTTTCGTCCAATTTCAAAGAAGAAGCGTTATGGATACTGGTTTTTAATTTTGCGAAGTCGTTGCCTACCGTGCCCATGGTGTTTCCTGCATTTTTTATATGCGTGGACAGCACTTCCAAATTTTTGCCGAATTTGTCCGATTCCTGCCTGATGCCGGAAATCATCGCCAAAATTTGCTGAGCCGCTTCGTTAATTTTTTGTCCTCTAAGCGAGAGTAATATTATTTGTAAATGGTGATATAAAGTGTTTGGGCTTACAAAATAGACTTTCTTTTCGCGAGCATAAGTTAAAACTGCCGTATCATCCAGTACTTCACTAAATACTCCCTCACTTGGAATGTACATTAAAGCAAAATCAAACGTGCCTTCCTGAGGCAAAATATACTTTTTATGGATTTCGTCCACGCGTTTTTTTACGTCTTTAAGAAAAGTTTTTTTTAGGCTTTCTGCGGCTTCGTCAGTCTTAGCTTCTTTATATAATCGATAGTTTTCCATACTGAATTTGCTGTCAATCGGTAAAATCTTTTCCCCGACCCTTATGATGGCATCAACGGTTTCGCCATTTTTAAATTTATACTGGATATCATAACCACTTTTAGGCAAAGCCTGCGAGAGCATATTTTCCAGCATTTCTTCGCCAAAGTTGCCGCGAAGTTTTGGCGAAGCCAAAGTTTCTGTTAAGCGACGAATATCCGGGCCAACCTGCGAAATACCGCCCATTTCTTTGGTTAAGGCGGAAATCACTCTGCCAGCATTATCCAGCCGTTCATTAATGGCTTTAGTGGTTTCGCTGATGCTTTTTTGCATGTTTTCTCTAGTTGCTTCCGTGCCTTGTTTGATTTCCTTCATCCATTCCATCATTACTTTCATGCTTTGGTCATCAGCAGGTTTTCCAGATTTTCTTTTTAGATCAATTAGCAAATATAAAAGAACTGCAAATCCAACCACAAAAATGCTTAAAATAACGTAAACTAATGTTGATTCCATATATTAATTATACTATAATTTGGTTTTTCTACCAAGATTTTTTTAGTCTTAACCTTTGATGATATTAAAAGCGGTTTGGGCCTGGTTTTGGCCAGCTTGGGAATTATCCTCTGCTGGCGAAGAAAACATTAAACCAGTTCCCAAAAGCAGCGCAAAAACTACTACTGCAATTATTATCCAAAACCCGTTTGAAGATTTTTGTTGCATACGCTTATTTAATTAAGTTAATTTTTTTGTTTTAAGTATGGTAATTGTGGCTGTTAATGCCGTGTTTCTTAAATCTAAAGAGCTTTTAATATACACTTGCATTTTTTGAAGAATTTATGTAAAATTATGTAGGCTAATATAGCGGGATAGAGCAATTGGCAGCTCGCAAGGCTCATAACCTTGAGGTTCCCGGTTCGAGTCCGGGTCCCGCAACCACGGGCTAATCATCATTAATCAGCTTTCGTGTGTCCGTTTTGCGGACCCACTACAGTTTGCATAATGTTATCCCTTTCCTCCGATTTTAAAAAATTGGTTGGTCGGTGGTTGCGAAAGCTCATATTAGCGACAACTAGAAAATCGTGACAGATTTTTACCCTTCTGTCCGAAGGGTTTTAAAATAATATATAATTCTCAAACTACTTGGGTGAGCGAAGCGAAATAAGCAGTTTGAGAAAGAGGAATAAACATGGAGGCGCAAGACTTTAGTTTCAGCTAGAGTCGCAAAGCCAGAAGGATTTACGACATGCCGGGGTAGCTCAGGTAGTTAGAGCGAGGGACTCATAAGCCCTAGGTCGGAGGTGCAAGTCCTCCCCTCGGCACCAAAATTTAGGAGATTCCAAACTACTTGGGTGAGCGAAGCGAAATAAGCAGTTTGGGAAAGAGGAGCGATAGCGAGTTGGATGAATTTTAGGCTTTAGTCTAAATGAAATAAACGAGCTAATCGCGACGAGGGGGCGTAGCTCAATTGGTTAGAGCACTCGCCTGTCACGCGAGAGGTTACGGGTTCGAGCCCCGCCGTCCCCGCCACAAAAAAACAGTTGGCCCTTTGGTCAAGTGTTTTTTTGTTTGCGCTGATAGCGAAGGGGCGAGAAGTTTATCCGCCTCTGACAGAAGCCCCGCTAATAAGTCTTGAGCTTGTCGAAAGGCCGTTCCCGCTATTAATTTAACCAAAACGCAAAGATTTATGACTTGGCAAGATATGGTTTTGTCAGTTGGCTCTTGGATTTTTATTGTCGCGCTGATACCATCCCTCTTTGGAAAAGACAAACCGCCAATTACGACTAGTATGCTAACGGGAGGCGTTTTGTTAATTTACACCTTCAACCTATTTAACTCTAAATTTCTGGTTAAGCGTAACCTCAACTGGAATACTAAGCATGGCTTGGCTGGCTTTAGGAATACAAAAGCTGTTGGCAAGAAAATCAAAGAATCCGGTTTAATCTATACTTATTGGGATTTTATAACAAAACCACCCTTAAGTTTTGAGGGTGGTTTTGTTAAGTCCGTAAGGACTTAAAGCGGCGACTAGCGCCTCTTTCTTTTGGAAGACTTCTTTGCCTTCCTCTTTTTTGTAGCCTTCTTTTTCTTAGCCATATTGGCTAGTCTCCCTGAAGCCCCGCTAAATTTTGGCAGAAGCTTCTTAATTTTTCTACACCCCCGAAATTATTTCGAGGTCGGTAGATTAAAATAATTTTCTTTGAGTTTCCTCCATCTTCACACCTATTTGATTTTTGGAATAAAGGTTAACCGTTGCGTTTTTTGTTTATATTATATTTATTATGTTATGTTTGCTTTCTAAATATTGAGAGATTTTTGGTGTAAGGGTCGCTTCAACTAAAACTTTTTCTTCCTAGAATTAATAATAGGGTTTTTAGAAGTATTTGTCAAGTAAATTTTTATTGTTTAAGATTTTTAGAATTTTTTTGTAAACAAGTTTATTTTTTATTTTAGCCAACTCAAATTTTAATTTTGATTGAGTTAATTTATCTATTAAATTAAAATTTTGTTTAATAGCGTTCAAACTTTTTGTTTCAATTTGAAAATTTAAGCCAGCAGAAAACCTTAGAGCCCTTATGATTCTTAAAGAATCTTGCTTTATTCTGACCGAGGGTATACCAATAAAACGTATAGTCTTGTTATCTATATCTCTTATACCTCGGTGGTAATCGATTATGTTAAAATTTGGCTTAAAATATAAGGAATTTATGGTAAAATCACGCCTTTGGCTGTCTTTTAGAACGGAATTTGTGAATTTAATTTTTGGATAACGGTTGTGTTTGTAGTTTTCTATTCTGAAAGTCGTTATTTCTATGTTGAGGCTTCCTTGTTTAGCAGCAACTACACCAAAGTTTTGATGTTCAAAGCTATATTTGATGCCTGATGCTTCGAGTATTTCCATTACTTGTTTTGGTTTTGCCGATGTCGCAATGTCTATATCGGTAATCTTTTTTTCCAAAATTAGATCTCTTACCGTGCCGCCGACAAAGAAACTTTGAGGAAAGTTGTCCACAAGCAAATTCAATACTTTATTTCCAAATTTTTCGAGTTTAGTTTTGGGTTTAAAAACAATCCTCATAAAGAATATACTTCCTAATGGAAGTATATTCTTTTCAATTGTTCTCGACAAGCTCGGACAATATCACTTGAACGATATGATTTTTTGATAAACTATTCCTTAAAGATTCCCTCTCCGGTTATGGGCGTTTTTCTGTGCGCGTGTTTCCGCGCGACTTTTAATCTTGATAAACTTCTTTCCAGTGCCGCGGCCACTCGCGCGTATTCTTCTCCGGACATTCTAACCTGTTTCAAGGCCTCTTCCGCCCGTTTTTTGGCTTCTTCCGCTCTTTGTTGGTCAATTTCAAAATGGTGTTCGGCGGCGTCCGCCAAAACCGTGACCTGACTGCCTTTTTTTACCTGAATAAACCCGCCGGTAACGTTTATGAAAAATTCATCGCCGTCGGTTTTGGCATGAAGTTCTCCGGGAACTAAAGTCGCCACCAATTCGGTATGATTGGGCAAGATTGTGATATCGCCAAGGGTTGTCGGGCAGGTTAAACTTGCGAGTTCTTTTTTTAGAACCTCGCGTTCGGGGGTGACTAATTGGAAGTGCAATTTCATAACTATAACTATTTACGATGACAATGACTGATTGAAAAATTATGGTTATCGTTATCGTTTGACTTGTGATACATCGCCTTTCATATAGAACTCTCCCTCCGGTACATCGTCCATTTCGCCGTCTAGTATCATTTTAAATCCTTTGACGGTGTCGGAAAGTTTTACGAATTCTCCTTTTCTGCCTGTAAAGACTTCCGCCACGGAGAAGGGTTGGCTTAAAAACCTTTGGATTTTTCTGGCTCTGACTACGGTGATTTTGTCTTCTTCTGGGAGTTCTTCCATGCCCAAAATGGCAATAATATCTTGCAGGTCCTTATAGCGCTGAAGAGTCAGCTGGACAGAACGTGCGACATCGTAATGTTCCTTGCCTACGATATTCGCGTCTAAGATTGTAGATGTTGAATCCAAAGGGTCCACGGCCGGGTAAATTCCAAGTTCGGTCAAGGCGCGTGAAAGTACCACAGTAGAATCCAAATGAGCAAAGGTTGTGGCAGGCGCTGGGTCGGTTAAGTCGTCTGCTGGCACGTAAATGGCTTGTACCGAGGTAATAGAACCTTTGTCTGTAGATGTGATTCTTTCTTGCAGTTCGCCCATTTCCGTGGCCAGAGTCGGCTGGTAGCCTACTGCTGACGGGATGCGTCCGAGCAAAGCGGATACTTCACTGCCCGCTTGGGTAAAACGAAAAATGTTGTCTATAAACATTAATACATCTTGGCCTTCTTCGTCTCTAAAATATTCGGCCATGCAAAGGCCTGATAAACCAACGCGAGCGCGGGCTCCGGGCGGTTCGTTCATTTGTCCAAAGACCATGGCAAGTTTGTCCAAAACTTTGGCTTCTTTCATTTCGTGGTAAAGGTCGTTTCCTTCGCGCGTTCTTTCCCCTACCCCTGCAAAAACCGAAACTCCGCCGTGGGCTTTGGCAATGTTGTTAATAAGTTCCTGAATAATCACGGTCTTGCCCACGCCCGCACCGCCGAACATTCCCACTTTTCCGCCTTTGACTATGGGGCAGATCAAATCAATAACTTTAATTCCGGTTTCCAGAATTTCGGTTTTAGTGGATTGTTCCGTAAATTTGGGCGCGGGCCTGTGAATTGGATATCTTTTCTCGCTTGTAGGAGTTGCTTGGCCATCCACAGCCTGTCCTAAAACGTTAAAAATGCGTCCCAGTGTTGTTTTTCCCACCGGAACCGATATTAGCGCGCCGGTGTCCAAAACTTCCATGCCGCGTTTAAGTCCGTCGGTGCTGGACATGGCAATAGTTTTTACGATGTTGCCCGGCAACTGCTGCTGAACTTCCAAAACCAGCAGGTTTTGCCCTGAGCTTGTCGAAGGGGAAGATACCTCCAGTGCCGTGTAAATCTCCGGCACTTTGGTTTCGAATTTTACGTCAACCACGGGACCTATAACCTGTGTAATATTTCCTTTGTTTCCGCCAGAGGCGGATCCGCCTTCGGCGGACATGGATTTGTTCATAGTATAAAAATAATTTTCAATTTTTAATTTTCAATCAATTTTTATCGTAACAATGTAGCATTGAAGATTCATTATAAATTGAAGATTGGTAATTGATAATTTTATTCAAGCGCTATTTTACCCGCCGTGATTTCGGCCAGTTCCGTGGTAATTTTATTCTGTCTTAGCTGGTTAAAAGTTAATGTTAAGTCAGCGATTAAATCTCCCGCGGCTTCGGTGGCGTTTTTCATCATTACCATTCTGGCGGAGTGCTCAGAGGCGTCGCTTTCCAAAATTGTCTGGTAAATCTGCGATTCAATGATTCTGGGGATTAAGTGGTCCACAACCGCGCTTGGCTCGGGCTCAAAAATGTATTTAGCCGCGGCTGCCGCGTCTTCCTTGTCGTACGCTAAAAGTTCTTCCCTGATTTCTTCTGAAAAAGGCAGGATTTGCCTTGTGGCTGACTTTTGCTGGATGGTCGAAATAAAATGGTTGTAAACAATGATTATTCTTCTGTATTTGCCGGTTGCGTAGGCCTGCGTAACGAATTGGGCTAAAGAATAAATGTCTTCGACTGAAAGGGTTTTGTCAATTTTTGGAAAGTCCGCCACAATTTCTTTTTTTAGGCGCGCCGCAAGGATTTGCCCTTTTTTTCCGTAGGTAATCAGCTCCATAATTACGTCAGTAGAATTTCTACCGGTTTTTAGATGTGATTTTAAAGGAATGTTAATGTCTGTTTCGGTTCCCGCTTTTTGTTCCAGTTCTTTGATTTTTGCGGCAAGGTTCGTGTTTAAGCTTCCAACAAATCCCCTGTTTGTGGAGAGAAGTATAATGCCGATTTTTGTGGCTTTGGGATAAACTTTGGTCATGGGGTTGTCAAACGAGCCCTGCTTTGCCACTTCTTCCACCATTTCCCAAGCCAAAGAAGCGTAAGAGCGGCTTTGTAAAACCGCGCTTTGGGCTTTGCGCATTTTCGCAGCCGAAACCAGCTGCATTGCGCGGGTAATTTTGCGCGTGCTGCCAATGCTCTTGATTCTAATTTTAAGTTCTTTTATACCTGCCATGAATTCAAGATAACAATTTAATAATATAGCAATATAACATGTCTCTTTGTTACATTGATTATTTTACGGTTTTTACAAATTGTTCAATTATTTTTTTCAATTTTGCCTCCGTTTTATCATCCAGTTCTTTTGATGTGCGGATGGAATCTAAAATATTCTTGCCTTGCGTTGAAAGGTATTGATGAAAAACTTTTTCGGTTTCCGCGATTTTTTCTACCGGGATTTCGTTAAATAACCCGTTTGAAACCGCATAAATAATGCAAACCTGGTTTTCCATGGTGTATGGCTGGTATTGCGGTTGTTTTAGAATTTCTGTAAGCCTCTTGCCTAATTCCAGCTGGTTTTTGGTGATTTCGTCCAAATCCGAGCCAAACTGCGCGAAAGCTTCCAGTTCCCTAAACTGTGCCAAATTCAGTTTTAATTTGCCGGCCACTTTTTTCATAGCTTTGGTCTGCGCGCTTGAACCCACACGCGAAACAGAAATACCGATGTTCAAAGCCGGGCGAATGCCTTTATAGAATAAATCGCTTTCTAAGAATATCTGTCCGTCAGTGATGGAAATAACATTAGTCGGAATATAAGCGGAAACGTCCCCTGCCTGTGTCTCTATGATAGGCAAAGCTGTTAAGGAACCGCCGCCGAAGTCTTTGTTCAATTTAGCCGCACGCTCCAGCAGTCTTGAGTGAAGATAAAACACGTCTCCCGGGTAAGCTTCTCTTCCGGGCGGTCTTCTAAGCAAAAGAGATATTTCACGATAAGCAACTGCTTGTTTGCTCAAATCATCATAAACCACAAGTACGTCTTTGCCCTGGTCCATAAAATATTCACCCATGGCACAGCCGGCGTACGGGGCTAAAAACGAGAGCGCTGCCGGTTCCGAGGCCGCGGCCGAAACCACAATGGTATACTCTAAGGCTTTCGTTTCTTCCAGCTTGGCTACAATTTTCCTGACTTTGCTTTCCTTTTGGCCAATGGCAACGTAAATGCAAATTATATCTTGGCCTTTTTGGTTGATGATGGTATCAATGGCAAGCGCGGTTTTCCCCGTCTGCCTGTCGCCAATTATGAGTTCCCTTTGACCTCTGCCGATTGGGATTAACGCATCTATGGCTTTAACTCCGGTTTGGACCGGCTGTTTTACGGATTCTCTGGTAATAACTCCGGGGGCGATTTTTTCCATCGGGTAAAATTTGGAAGATTTGATTTCACCTTTGCCGTCTTTAGGTTCACCTAAAGGATTGACTGTGCGGCTAATCAAAGCTTCACCAACTGGCACGGACAAAATTTTACCGGTAAGTTTTACGGTATTTCCGACTTTAATTTTGGTATAGTCGCCTAAAACTATGGAACCAATCAGGTTTTCTTCCAGGTTTAGGGCCACTCCTGTTATATTATTGCCAAAATCGAGCATTTCCATGCTGGCGCATTCTTTTAGTCCCGAGATGCGCGCGACGCCGTCAGCCACTTCTAAGACCGTGCCCACTTTTTCCACGCTGGCGGAAGGCTGGAAGCTTAAGATTTTTTCTTTTAGCTGCTTAACTATTTGTTCACTTGTTGCCATAGATATATAATTTATGATTTAAGATTTTGGTTTAATTTATCCAATTGTCCTTTTACGCTTGCGTCAATCAATGTGTCGTCCACTCTTACCACCACTCCGCCGACTATTCCTTTATCTATTTTTTTCTTCATTTCCATTTTTTTACCGACTATTTTATTTAATTGGTCCATCAAAACTGAATTTATTTCTACTTCCCTGGCTAGCATGACTTCCGCCTGCCTGATGCCTTTTTCTTCCAGCTCGATTATTTTATATTCTTTTTCAATTTCGGCATGCTTGCCCAAGTTCCCGTTTTGGGCAAGAATTTTTACAAACTTGTCCAGAACAAGATTATGGTCTTTGGGTGAAACCTGTTGCATGGAATCGTACAGGGCTTGGGCGTATTGCTTAGGAGAGATTTTCATGTGGCAAATTAACAATATAACAATTTAACAAAAAGCAGTTTTTAACATTATGTTATTTTGTTATATTGATTTCAACGTTTCGTTAATTAATTCTTTGTCTTTTTTATTGTCTAATTTTTCCCGTAATATCTTTTCTGTCGCCAGTGTTATCAAATCCGCCATTTCAGTCTTGACTTCGCGGACGACCTGATTTTTTTCTCCCTCAATCTTTGCTTTGGCTTGGCCAATCATTTTTTCCTGCTCTTTTTTTGTCTCATCCAGAATCTGCTGTTTGGCTTTTGCTGCTTCATTTTGTGATGCGGCGACAATGGCGGCTGATTGGCTTCTTACCCTCGTCATTTCGGTTTCTTTCCACTTGAAAAATTCGTCTTTTTCTTTTTGGGTCTGGTCGGCATCGGCTATGGCTTTTTCTATCTTTTCCGTCCTTTCCGTAAGTTTTTTGGCAACCGGGTTAAATACCCATTTCCATAGAACCAGTAAAATAATTGCAAAATTAATCAGCTGGGCAACAAAAAGTTTCCAGTTGATCCCCAGCTTGCCCAACACTCCCGGGTCAGCCGCTTCTTGTGAAGTCCCCGCAGCGTGTTGAACTGCTTCTGCGGCCGCTTGTGCTATGTGAATAAAATCCATATCAATATAACAATTTAGCTTTTATATTTTGACTAATTTGTTAGGTTGTTATTTTGCAATTAGTTATAAACGCAAGGGAAAGAAAAATTCTTTCCCAAGCATCTAAAACTTAAAGTGTGAAGGCTACAACCAGGGCGTAAATCGCGATAGCTTCGGCAAAAGCCATGCCCAAAAGCATCGGGACGAACAGCTTGTCCGTGCTTTCTGGGTTTCTGCCAATGGATTCCATAGCTTTGCTGCCGATTTTACCGATTGCCAAAGCCGGAATGAGCCCGCCAACGGCAATCGCAAAAGTTTTAGCTATTAGTCTTACCGCATCTGCTTCCATTATAATTTTTCCTTTCTTTCACAATTCAGGTCGATCTTATTTTTTTTGTTTAACGTCGCCTGATGTGAGATTATTTATAAGTTTTTAACAGTCAATCGTTTCTTTGAATGATGTTCTTCTTCGTGCGCCCCATGCATTTCCGTGGTAGCCATTACCAAGTATACCAGAGCCAGCATGGCAAATACCATGGCTTGAATAAATCCGACCAGAATTTCCAAGGCCATAAAAGGGAGCGGCACAGCAAAAGCAATAAGTCCGGCAAGAACAGTAAGTAGAACTTCGCCGGCGAAAATGTTGCCGAATAAACGCAGGGACAATGAAATCATTTTCGCTATTTCTGAAAAAATTTCAATAATACCGACAAAGAATTCAATAATTGCGGTTAAAATATTAACAGGCTTTAAGGATTTTACGGCTTTATAAATATCGCCGAGTTTAATAAAGCGGTTGACGTATTTGAAAAAGCCAATAGTTATTATTCCCAAGAAGTGGGAAACAGCGACTGCCAAAACTGCCATGGAAAGGGTCATGTTCAGGTCGGTATTCGCCGGCCTTAGCAAAGGAATAAGTTCAATTTCGCCATGATGCATCTCCCAAATTCCGATTGTGCCTGTGCCGGGCAAAAGGCCCATCCAGTTGGAAATTAAAATAAATAAAAACAGGCTGCCAACTATTGGCAAAAATTTTAAGGTTTTTTTGCGGTCGTGGGTTACCCTGTCAATATAACTTAAGACTACGCTTAGGATGCTTTCAAAAAAATTCAACAGCCCTTTTGGCGCTAAGCCTTTTTTGTAATATTTTTTTATCCCTAAGTTAAGAAAAATTGCAAGAATTATAAAACCTATCAGCGCTAAAGTGGAATTAATATAAGAATTGGTTACCGGCAGACTTCCTATTGTAAATAGTTGTTCAGCCGCTAATGGCGGTATTGCTAGCATTATTTTAAGAGATTTTTAACTGTTTTAATCCTTTTGTAAATCATGTAAGAACTTAGCGGCAGAGAAATTAAAATTCCGATCAAAACAAAATATTCTGTTCCCTGCTTTTGGTCCAGCCATTGGCCCAACTTTATAAGGAGATACAATGGCAAGCCTATCATAATTGCAAACTCAATACCCACTTCCAGTAAAAGTCCATAAACAGCAAAATTTTTGCTTTTATCTTTCTTTTTTTCGTCAGGTTTTTGGGTCTGGTTTTCCATTTGAAAAACGCGTCTAGTTTAACAAATTAAAGCTAATCTGGCAAGACTGGCGTTTTCTGGAGCTCTTGACATCCCAGAAATTTTGTAATTTTAGTCCTTAGATTTTATCCAAATATAGTTTTTTTGTATTTTTTCTTAAATCTAGGGTTAATTCTTGCCAAAAGCATATCGAACACCGTCTCTGCTATATGATGAGTGGGTTTGTCTGAAAGCTTAAGAAATTTGTCAAAAGGCATCAATTTAATTTGAATTTTTTCACCATTGTCTAAATTTTGCCTGGCGACTTTTTGGCAATTTTGTGCCGTGTAAATGTAAATACTGTGTTTAATTTTGCCTTTTTTCTCTATCTTTTTCCAAAGTTGCCAGTTTTTGCTAGACATTCCGGTTTCTTCCAAGAGTTCTCGTTTTGCGCAAGTTAAAGGCTTTTCCCCCTTTTTATCCATTCGGCCGGAAGGCGTGCAATAAAACCAACCGGTGTGTGGCTGTTTTTGTTTTAAAACCACGACCTTATTTTTATATGAAGGGATAATTACAACGGTATTTTGCCGTTTTACAAATTCAAAAACTTTGAAGCTGCCATCAAACATCTTTTGCTTCCATTGGTAGACTTCAAAAATTTCTCCGTTAAATACTCTTTTTGGTTTTTTTGCAAGATTAGGCATTTATAAAATTTAAGTCAATAGAGTTATTTCGCTTTCCGAATGCTTTGTAAAAAAAGACAGCATGATAAATGTAATTAGACTCACCAAAAACCCGGGAACAAAAGCTGTCGTAGGCATTTTTGGCAGTAAAAATAGGGCGCATATAAAACCTAGTAAAACAGAAAAGAAAGATGCTGTGGCGGTCGCGCGTTTCCAAAAGAAACCGCCAAAAATCGCCGGCAAAAAAACTAGGAGCATAAACAGCGCCGTAGTAGAGAGCGTTAAAATATCTCTGACAAAAAAAGCAAATACTAAGCCCGCAAAGCCTGCCACTACCGTTAAAATTCTTCCTGTTTTTAATATTTGTGTGTCGGAAGCTTGGGGATTAATCGCGCCTTTGTAAAAATCTTTAGTCAAGGAGGCCGTTATTACCATTATTGTAGTATTGACTGAAGAAATGAAAACAGCCAAAAATGCCGCTACTCCCAGTCCCAAAAAGCCAATCGGCAATTGGTTTTTCATCAAAACAAAAATCGCTAAGTCCCTGTCCGGTAAAGAGGGGTAAAGGACTTTAGTCGCCATTCCAAAGAACATCGCCAGCACGTAGAAGGCCAAGATAAGAATGAAAGATATTATAAAAGCTTTTCTGGCTGTTTTGCTGCTTTCCGAAGCGTAAATTTTTTGCCAAATTTCCATAGAAATCAGAGCCGCACCCATGCCAAAAATCAAGCCGCCAATAAAAAAAGTCACGCCGCCAAAACTAAAAGGGCTGAAGTAAGAAGCGGGCAGAGCGGTTAAACCGTGGAAGCCGCCGATTGAATGTAAAACAATGGGCAGCAAAATTCCAAATAGCACGATAATCATTACCCAAAAATGGATAACATCGGTGTAAAAATCGCTTTTTATTCCGGCAAAGGCGGTGTAGATGACGGTTGTTGCCGCCGCTATTAAAACTGTAACTTCAAAACTTAAATTGGTCCAAAGTTGCAACAGTATTGCTAGGCCGGTGAATTGTGTGGCGGTGAAAAGAAAATAAGCGAGAATGATAATTGCGCCGACCAAAAGCTGGTTGTGTTTTGAATATCTTACTCTAAAAAAATCCCCGAGAGTATGAGCTTTATAGCGGTCGCCGAATTTTTTTATGGTCGGTGCGAATATTGCTACAGCGATAACTCCCACTAATGCGCTTACCGCCGCCGTTAAACCTACCGAAATTCCCGTGTCAAACCCGCCGGATGCTGTGCCAACGATTGTTCCTATACCAACCCAGGAAGAAACCACCGAAAATAATACCAGGTAGGTTTTTGCTTTGCGCGAAAGGATCAGAAAATCTTCTGCTGTTTCCCTCAGGCCTACTACAATACCAACTACGAATAGCAGGGCTAAATAGGCAATAATTATGATTAGATCAATGGGTGCCATGTATTTTTATTATTTTTACTCAACCGTTGTCCCGCCTGCCTATCGCCTGGAGCCGAAAGTGGGATTCGAACCCACGACCTACGCGTTACGAATGCGTTGCTCTACCAACTGAGCTATTTCGGCGCTAGGCGACTGGCGGGCAGGTTTACCAATTGAGCTATCTTGGCCAGAGATTCAACAGGGCGATACTATTGCTCTACCAGTTGAGCTGCATTGGCGAGAAAAATGTTTTTAGGCAAGTAAACTTATCACTTGATTGATATAGTTTAAGGGGATAAAATAGGGCTTATGAGTAAACGAACTCTAATGAGGATGTTGAGAGAGAAGGGGCCTGGGGAGTTTCGGAGAGTTTTTGATCAAAACACTCTGGATCGCTTCGGTGATTTGCTCGATTTAACACCCGAGCAAAAAGCTGCTGTTGCGGACCCCGATCAACCCTTGGTTCTCACGCAAAAGCAGTATGAGCGTTTGAGGGCCGAGATTTGTTGATAATCGCCTATTCGGTAGCCGGTGCCGCCTCACCGACACGCGCCCGCGGGCTTACAACGTCCGAGGGCTTTCTTTTTTTAAAGATCTACTTTTTTAAACTTCAAATTCTTTCCAAATAATCTTTTTAATACTTCTTTCAAATTTTGGTTCAAATCAGTAACTAAAAAATCTCTCTTGTTCTTTTTCGATAGTTTGACTTCAATTTCCGGGTGCCTTTTTAAATACTCGGCCAGTTTTTTTGGAATGATTTGGTCTTGCGACAAAACTTTAACTTTTTTGCCTGCAATCTTCTTGATTTTATTTTTGAACACCGGGTAATGCGTACAGCCCAAAACTATTTCATCAACATTTTTTGATATTAAGGGTTTAAGATAATTCTTTAAGATGTCATCAGAAAATTTTAATCCGGCATGTTCCGCTAAGGGTACCAAAAGCGGTGCGGCTTGTTCAAAAATTTGAACTTTGGGCGCAAGTTTCTTTAACTCTTTTTTGTAAATGTGTGAGTTTACCGTGCCTGCGGTTGCCAGTACTCCTACTCGTTTTGCTTTTGTATTTGCGGCAGTTACCTCCATAGTCGGCACGATTACTCCCAACACTCTCCTGTTTGGGTATTTTTTTGGGAGATATTGCTGCTGAATTTTTCTTAAGGCCTCGGAAGAGGCAGTATTGCAGGCCAAAATAATCAGCTGGCAATTTTGTTTTTGAAACAAAAAATCAACAGCTTGTTTGGTAAATTCATAAACAGTCTGCTGCGAACGGTTGCCGTAGGGCACTCTTTTGGTGTCCCCCAAATAAACGTAATCGTATTTTGGAAGTTTTTTAATTATCGTCTTCGCAATAATGAGCCCGCCCAACCCACTATCAAATATTCCGATTTTCATCGTGGAATGATTTAAATATTGCTCGTTTAACTATCTAAATTATACCGTATTTAAGCAAACAAAAAAAGCCCCCTTTAAGAGGCTTTTAAAGTTTATTGTATCCCGGAGGGAGTTACCTTATGTACGCCTGGCGCGTATCCGCCATATTCAGAACCCAGACAAAAATCAATTTCATAACTTTGGCCGTTATTTAATTGTTGATAGCTGTAAATATTTTGGTCTAAAGTACAGTGCCCGTCCGGGGGTTCGGGGGCTTTTGGGATTTCACTTAGGACCGAGACTCCGCCAAAATTTTCGACAGGTGCTGTTAGGCCACTTAGTTGCTCCGGGTACCTGCCGTATTCATTGAAGTAGAGCTCGAGAGCAGTCATTATTTGTCTAACCGAGCCTAGGCGAATTTTGTCTCTATCGATTGAAGCTTGGGAATCCTGAAAAGCATCTCCTAATATATCCACCGCGCCTTCGGGTACAACAAATTGGTGCTGTTGGCCGTAATTGGAAAATTCCGCATTTATTTTGAATTCCGCAGTAAAATTTAGTTGAGAAAACAGGTCTTCGTTGTCAGTTATGATTTGGCCCGAGCATTGTTCCTCTGTTCCGGTGCAAGTGATGTTGGGCTCAATCCCCAAGTTAGTCATTCTGGCTATTCCTGCACTATAACCTCCTGTGTCATCTCCCAGACAAAATGTGTACTCGTAATCCGGATACAGTTTTATGCCGTTGGCCTCAACAGGCTCCCCTTTTGGTTCGTACCAGTAAGTATTATAATAGTCGCTGCACTGTCCATCAGCTGGGTTTGGCGCGGTCGGAACTATACTAATGTAAAACGGCGAGAGATCTTCCGGAATGCCATTGATTCCGTCCGGGTACCCGTTTTTATCGTTAAAAAAAAGTTCTAATGCCGCCGCCATTTGCCTTATGTCCGCAAGCCTTATTGCGTCCCTGCTTTTCTTTCTGGCCGAATCTAAAACGGGAATGGAATCTATTGCATCTGTGCCCATAATAGAATTAAAGGACGGGGCGGAAGTAAGTAAATGTAATTTATAGAGTTGAAAATCTTTTACGCCTATCCAGGTTTCAAATTCTTTAACTTCTATTTTGTCCACGAATTGCGCTATTGAATCAGTTAAGGATTCAAATTCATCCAGAGTTGTTTGATCGGACATCCCCAGTTGTTTTGTAAAAGAATTAATAATGGCGCTTAGGCTCAGTTTTATATTGTTCTTGAGAGTTTCTTTGTCCAACGAGTTTTTAAAATGCGCAGTTTTTACTCCGTTGATTTTTTCTATGCCTAAATATTTTTCCATTCTCCAGGTTTCGAAATCTTTCCAAATGTTTTCCAGTTCATTTTTCAAGTTTTCGGAAATGTCTCCCGAGGTATTATTTGTGGCGTCCTCCGCGCTTGGAATTTCAGAGTTGTCAACATTTTGAGCGACAATACTTGCCCCAAGGACATTGGAAATGTTTTCCAGTTCTTCCTGCACTTTTTTATAGTCAATTTTTATCCAGTCGGCCTGTTCGCCTACTTCCTGCAAAAATAAATTTTTTGCCTCAGGTATGTCCGAAATTTTTAAGTAAAATATATTATCCACTATCATAAAATTCAACCCTTGCTGAAATTGCGTTTCTCCGGCCGAAACGTTAAAAGAAGCATGAACATCCATATTCGCGTTTTCTTCGTCGATAATATCGTTGGCAGATTCAAAATTTAAGGTAATCTCAATCGGAGTTGGGTCTTTAAGTTCTTTACCAATGATTTTTGCAGGATCGTCTTTGTAGCTAATATTAATAATAGAATTAAAAGATTTGTTTTTTTCTCTTGAAATAAAATTGTTCCAAATTTTGGCCGGGTTAGCATAAACATAGGAATAAAAAAAGTAGCCGCCGGCGCCTAAGAGTAAAATCGCTACCAAACCTACAATTAGTTTTTTTTGGAAACCTTTATTGTGCTTGAGCATTTCCTCGTGGTGCGCTGTTATGCTTTGGGCTTCCATATGAATTGCGCCGGCCGTTTCAACTTGTGATTCTTTGTCTTGAAATGGTTGTGGCTGTTCCTTTTTAGATTCTAACTGGTGTGTTTGGACAGGGCCGGGCATTTCTTCGTGCACCGGCTTGGCAGATTGTTCTCTGTCTTGAGGCAGCACAATATCTTCGTCTTTGTTTTCAAAAAGTTTATGCGCTTCCGCTTTGGCGTGGACAAAGGCCTGCTCCACCAATTCAGCTTCCCAGCCCGCGTTAAGCAGGTTTTGCTTAATTTCTCTTTCAGTAAGGCCGTATTCCTTGGCTTCCTTAATGTATTTGACTACTTCGTCGTACATATTTTAAACGTTAATAATAGTTTTGGTTTTGTAAGTTTTTATTTGTGTCTCAAGCCATTTATTAAAATCTTCTGTATTTAGGAAGATTTGTCTTAAATGCGCTCTTGGCCCGCCCTGCTCGCCGATGTTGTCTTTATCCTCAATTTTAATTATATGGAGTCCCAAAGAAGATGGCAATACCAGCACTTTCCCTGCCCCCCCTGTGTCTATTGGTTCTTGCAGCTCAAAGAGCAGATTGAAAATTTCCACATAACCCAAGTCGCCTTCAAAGGCTTTGCTGTTTTCGTCCTGGCTGTACATTGAGGCAAGACCGGCAAAATCCGCACCGCCGTTTAATTCCTGCATTAAAAAGTCCGCCACTCTGTAAGGTTTTTGGTTTAGGTCTTTTTGCGTGTTATGCCAGAGGGCAAGATTTTTTAACAGTACATTAAAGCCCAAAATTTTATTTTTGAAATAGCCGTCGTTTATGCCGCGAGCGATAAGCGCGTTTTCTAAACTTTCACCCGTCTGCATTTGGTATGCTTGCGCGAACAATTCGTATTCTTTTTCCAGCTGCTTTTGGTCCACAGAAACATTTTTGCTTTTAGCCGTTTGTTTGACTTTTTCTTCGTATGCCAGCCTGTCTTTAATTTGCTTTTTAAGTTCTTCCGAGTCTTGGGTTGGGTTAAGGAAATTTTTGGCCAGGTCATACCTTTTGAAAAAGTCTTTCGCGTAAATTGGTTTATTATTGATCAAAGCTATCGGCAGCGGCAAATTTTCTAATACTTTTCTTTTTGCGTTGGTGGCCTTTCCGGCCAAAAGCCAGACGAATAAAACGGCGGCCAATATAAAAAACGCCACCAGCGACCAAAAGATAATTTTTTTGTAGTTCAGTTTGGTGTTTTTTTCAGTCCTCATTTTTTGGAAAAATATTTTATCCATTTTTCAAAATTAGAACCTGAAACTGCGGCATCTTGTTTTTGCATAGAGATGCCCTGCACTCCGGGACTTTGCGTAAAATTAAAAACTATCTCGCCTTCTTTTTTCAAATTCAGCTGCTGCCTGGCCACTCTTTCCTTAAATTCTTCCGAGTTTAAATAAGAAAGAGACTCCTCCAGCTGTTTGTTTTTAGCCTCCAAGGCCTCTGTTTGAGCAATAAGACTGTCTTTCTCAATGTCTATCTGCCTTTGTTGTTTCCACTGTTTGTATTTAAGCTGTCCTAAAAAAGCCACCAATATTAAAATCAGAAAAAAAGCAGTCTTTGTTGAAAGGATTTTTTTAAATTCCATTTTTTAGGCGTTATTCAATTCTTTTTTTGGAATGATAACCAATTTTTTGCTGGATTTGCGGAATATCTTCAGTCCTGAATTCCGATTTGGTTGTTTGGGCAACTTCCTTATGGGTTTGCCATAAAATGTCCTTGATTTTATTGGGATTCCTTACCCGTTTAAAGACCAGCGCATCAACCAGCCCTACAATTTGCACTTCCACGTCGCCGTAATTTAAAACTGACTGAAAAAAGCCTTTTTGCTTGTAATTGATGTTTAAAATTCTTTCTAAGGGAGTTTCAAAAACCTCCTTTTGGAAAATGTGGTGGTAAACTATGTCAATCACCCTTTGGTTTGTTACCATGTATCTGTTTAAAAGCCACAATAAATATTTGTTGATGCCGTAAATTAAAACCAGCATGGTCCAAAACAAAAGCAAACGTCTGAACTGAGTGTGGAGGTCGTATTTAATCAGGAACGCCCAAGGAATGTATATCAGCAAAAAAATGATGAGCACAGGCTTAACTAAAACCAGCTCCGTCTGCCGGTAAATATGCCTGATTTTTTCGTTTGGATGGAGATTGACTTTAAACATAGGTCACAGATTATCGCTGATATTACTGATGACGCCGATCGCGATCTACTGAATCTGCGTTGTCCGTGCTTATCTGCGGTCTTTATTAAAAGACGCTTGGCCCCAACAGCAAAAGCACCATAGTTAGTATTATCACAATCGCCAAGCCATACATTATGCGGTTAACGAGTTTTCTATTCTGAAACATAGCTGTTTAATTATAACATAAAACCAGTATTTCACTGATATTTTAAAGGCTCAACACGTGTTGAGCCTTTTAGCTTAAGTTAAAACTAGAAGACTGACTTTTATAAAATCAGCATGGTTCCCAAAAAAATAAGTAAAATAGATACAAACTTTGTGGCTAAAATTTTTCTGCTGATTTTTTCCTGCAGAATTTTCGGATAAAATACGCTAATAAAGCTTGCGAGTATGAATACAAAAAGCGGCTGGATAGCGGCTAAAGTAGCGGTTAAGCTGGCGTATCCATAAGACAGGGCGATTATAAAAAACAAGGTGCCGATTATCGAAAACGATTGAAAGAATAAAATATAAATTAATTTGTTTGCAGGTTCTTTCAAGGTCTGTTTTAAATCCTTCATGCATAAGGGCAAAATTATCACAAGCCCCAAAAAGAAGCCAATTCTCAAGTACGCAAAAACAGTCCAAAAATCAGTGGAGGCAAGCGAATATTTTTCCAGAATGTTTGTAATCGCGAACAAAAAAGCCGAAAGTATCGCTATACCGGAAGCCATGTTCAGCTTGAATCTGAAATCTTTAGAAGAAATCAGGATTACGCCTAAAATAAAAAATAACACCCCAAGGTAGTTTAATGGCGTTAATATCTCATTGATAAAAATAGCGGCTAAAATAACCGTAAAAAACGGGTCCAAATAAATCAGCGGCATTACTTTGGAAATTTCCTCTTTTTGGACAGCCCACAGATAGGTTAAATTTCCGCCATTGTACAAAAATCCGGTTGCAATAATCAGGATTGCGCCTGAAACCGGCAAATAAGAAAATCCTTTTATAAAATAAATTAGAACGCTTGATAAAAGTCCTAAGAAGGCTACAAAAACCAAAATAACCAAAGGATTTTTTACCCACTTGGTTAAAATAAATTTATCGGCGATATTGCCTACAGCCCAAACCAGCGCCGCTAAAATAGCAAAAAATGCCCAAGACATAATTGTATGATTTTAACTCATTTAACTATACCAAAAAATCGGCTTTTTGCCGATATTTGAAAGGCTCAACCGTCGGTTAATTCTTTAAGGCTGTTCGCCAATTCGCGCGAATTAGCGAACGAAGATTGCATCCTGATTTTTTGCAGAATGTCCGCCTCGTAAAAGTATGAAACATATTCTACTGGGGTTGGAATATTTTTACCTTGTTTTTATGCCTGCAGAAGCAGCAAGCGTTTTTATGTAAAACTCTCTTTCTTTTTGGGAAGTGATATTAAGTTCCTTGAAACTTTCTTCGATAATATGGCCTGCAAGTACTAGGTCTAAGGTTTTTTTATCAGAGGTGAGGTTTAAATATTTCATAGCGTCACTTGTCGCTCTTTTCTTTATTTCTGATTCCCTTGAATTTATTTCCGGATTTTCTTTCATAGTTTTGTTGATGTTATTTATATAAATTGTTTAATATTATTTGATTGTCTTAATGCAACTTTTATTTCCACATCTGCATTTAAAACCAACCGGCAGACTTGCTTTAGTATATTTTGAAGTAATTTCCTCGCCTTTTTTGATGTTTTTTATAGCGATATCGCTAAATCCTTTAGTTTTAGTGTTTGGGTCGCAGGAATGGTTAACGAATTTTTCCGGCGATTGTTGCAAATAGAATTTGCCACCGAATTTATATAAGTAATGTTTTTGTCTTTTGGCTAGCCTGTCAACGTCTGTTTTGCTTAAAACCTTTAGTTTCCACTTTAAAACCACCTCACCTTTTTTAAAATTTCTGCCCGCAAACACCCCTTTACCCTGGATTTTAGATTTTTTTATAACAACGTCAGGCATAACTAAACTATATCAAAAAACCAGCCTTTTGCCGATTGTTTGGTTCTCACAAAGTTTATTCTAAAGTATTGGTTTCAAAAAGTATTCAATTACTAAAAAAACTACGATGGAAGTCAAAAATAAAAATAATTGGTTCATTCTTATGAACAGGGGTTTGTAAGATTGGGTTTTTAATATTCTCTCAATGTCTTCAGCAATTGTCTTGTAAAGATAGTTTAAGCCGTCTTCCTTTGTATGGTCAGCTATTAATTTTTCGTGTCTTATTTTTCTGTATTTATGTAGAATAGTTGCTAGTTTATAAAGCTGTTCCTTGTCTGTTTTTTTAAATTTTTCAATTGAACTTTGAAGCATTTCGAAAGTTACATCAGTATCCTTTGCTTCTACCAGTTTATTGATTTCCTCAAAAAGCTCTTTATTATTTTGAGGGTTTGATTCAATAAGTCTATGCTCCTCCTCGACATACAAATTATAAAGTTCTATTTTTTCATTTAAAAGTAATAAATTTTTCCATAATTGGCTTGATAATAAGTTATTACCTCCAACTCCTCTTTTTATTAATTCCTTTATTGAACCAAAGGGTATAGGAACCCACTCTATTGATGGTAAAAATGATCTTTTTTGTTTGTACGTTCCTTGAGGATATTCTCCACCTATCCATTCTCCAATCTTTTTCGGTACTAATTCATCTTTAAGAGATTCAAGTAGCAGTTCTGTGGTATTAATATCTTTTTGCACAACATGTTTGTATGCGAAAAAAGCTAAAACTATCGTTAAATAGGTCAGTAAATCGGAACTATTTATAGTTACCCTAAGCAAATTCCAAAGTTGTTCTAGTTTGTTCATTAAAAATATAAGTACCATATTATTTTTTAAGAACTGCTAAAAATGCTTCCTGGGGTATATCAACTTTACCAATACGTTTCATCTTTT
>CAZLQG010000006.1:0-29468 GCA_964561655.1 uncultured Candidatus Saccharibacteria bacterium
AGCATAGATAACGATATACATCGCCTTGATGCAGATAATGATGGACTAGCTTGTGAAAAATAAAAACTTTCAGATAGAGTAAGTATTTAAAACTAAAATACGACAAGTTAAAAAATGAAAACCGAAGCTGCACATATAAAAAAGGCTATTAGGGATATTGAAAAACTAGAGGTAGATTTGCAAAAATTGGGCATGCGTTCTACGCCCGATATAGTTGGTTTTTATGGTGAGCTTTTAGTGTGGAAAGAGTTAAAAAGTCATTTTGGTTGGAAAGGTTATAATATAGAACTCGGCTCGGGGCAAAGCAAAGCAGACATTCAAATGACTAAGAAGGGAAATACGATAAGAATTGAAGTAAAAACTTCTAGAAGAAAAGAAGAATGGTACGGCAAAGGCTATGGGGCCGCATTAAATATAAAAAAATGCAAAAACAAAAACCATTTGAAAAGGTTTGTGATGCACCAAAAAAGAGGCAGGCTTTACGGAGATTTTTGTTATTTTGATTACCTAGTTTTCGTAAAATTGGAAGAGGATTTAAAAAATGCCAAATATTATATTTTTTCAAAAAATTATCTTTGGAATAATGAAAAAAAGTTAAGGAATAAAAATAAAAGATTCACCAATTCCACGCACAGGATTATTTTTATTGATGAAGAAAAAAAGACTCCAGAAATATCCAAAATAGATCAATACCATTCAAAACAAGAAAGTAAATTCCAAAATAAGTGGGGTACTATCAAATAGACATCAATAAAACCCAAGTAGGAAAGTAATAGGTATTTTAATACTTATTATAATACCTATTAAAAAAAAACTTACAGATTGGGGAGGGGAGAATCATCCCGGTGAGACATTCTTACAAACTTGAGAATTTAAGGATGTCATTTAGTCCTTTCATTCGCCAATTCGTGTTTACCCCGTTAAATCTGTATTTAATTTAACCGGGGCAAATTGGCGAATGGCGAAAAATGAAATTAAATCAAAAAATATGAATTATTTATATATCATTTTAATAGGGGTTGTTGTTTTTGTTATTATTAGGCGAGTAATGGAAAAGGTTCAAGAAGATACCCAAAAAAATTCAGGCTTAATTTTACAGCAAACTATTAAAGATTTTGGGTTAGAAAATTCGGAGGCCATGAAGAAGTTTAAGTTAAACATAGGTACAATAGTCGGCTACATGGCGGCAGGCAACAACAGGGTAACTGTAAGCGAAATTGAAAAGCTTTTGGGAGTATCTAGCACGGAAGCAGAAAAATATATGAATGAATTGGCCAGAAATACCATACTCACCAAAAAAGACGAAACCGGCCGTATAGTTTTTGACAAATTTAAATAATTGGGAATAATTTGTACTGAAAGGCTTTCCAAAATTGCTATAATAAATTTAATGACTAAATCCGAAAATTAAGTTATTATTGACGTTATGCCTTCTCAATATGCGTACCTTACCGGCGGTTTTATATTTCTGGCTTTTTGGCTGGTTATATTTTTGAATCGGAAAGATTTGCGGCGGGAAATTATTTGGGCAAGTTTGGTGGGCTTGCCTTTTGGTTTTATTGAGATATTATTCGTGCCGTATTATTGGTATCCCGAGTCGCTGTTTAATTTAATGAGGCAATACGGATTCGGCCCGGAAGGATTTTTATACAGTTTTTCGATTGCCGGCATCGCGGCGGTTGGATACGAATTTTTGGAAAACAAGAAAACGATAAAAATTAAACGCAACAAAAAACTTCATCTCGTTCCGTTTATTTTATTTCTCTTGGTTTATTTTGGGCTGGAAGTTTTTTTTCCGTTCAAGCCAATGCTTAACCTTTCCATGGCTTTTATTTGCGGTGCGGTTTTAACGGCTTTATTGCGCCTCGATTTATTGAAACAGATTTTGGCAAGCGGCCTCATCTTTGGAGTGTTTTATTTTGTATTATTTGCGCTCGTGAATGCAATATTTAAAGATTTAGTGGGTCAGTTTTATAGCCCGCAAATTTTTGGCAATTTTAAAATTCTGGGTGTACCGCTTGAGGAAATTATCATGGCTTTTACAGGCGGCGCTTTTTGGTCAACTCTTTATGAATACACCAAGGCCTACCGGGAGGAAAATATCCGCATTAAATAGTTGAAGAGAGAAAAAGGTGGTGGGGATTTTTTAGAACAAAAAACTTCCATGACCCACGAATAAGATATTCCAATATTCTGCAGAATATTGGAATATCATTTAACCTTTTCGTTCGCCAATTCGTCAGCCCCGACTAAGCCGAGCTTAGGCGGGGACTAATAGAAGAATACGCTTTGTAAAGACAATGAAGCTTAAAAAAATTTTATTTGTCAAAATAGTACTTTTAGTTCTTGCTATATTAATAATTATAGTCGTAATTGACGCGCGAAAACTTTCCGGGCTCGCTATTAAACAGCAAAGTTCAGTAGAATATAAAGCAGTTTTGCATGACAAAAATTATATTGTAAAATATAGACCCAAAGAAGTTTTGGAACCGTTTTTTGGAAAAGCAATGATAGAATTCGGGACACGGTTTGCCTTGGTGCGCGACGATTTGCCAAAATTAGCTAAAAAGTTCGTAATGTATCACGAAATTTATCATTTGCAAGATCAGGAACATACTAATATTATTGCCAGAGAAATTCATGCCAATCTTGGCGCATTGCCTTATGCTCCTATTGGATTTATTCAGACAGTTTTTTTGACTTTGACTAATCCGGAGAGGCTTTCTTATTATTTCAGTTTGGTTTTTTAATTGGTGAATAAACCATGACTAATCTAATTACTTAAAACAACTGGGAATAATTCCTGCCTGCCGGCAGGCAGGCACGCGCTTGCCTGCCTCTGGGGGGAATTGGTGAATGGTAAGATCACCCAAATTTATGCTATTTAGTTCCAAAAAAAATGAGGCGAAAAAACTGGCTGCCCTTTTGCAGCTTGGGCCAGGATCAGTAGTTGCCGATGTCGGATCCGGCAAAGGCGAATATGCCGTGACCTTAGCCGGAGTTGTAGGCCAAAACGGCACGGTCTATGCCGTGGAGGCAGACAAAGAGCGCCTGAGTCTTATTGGTAAAAAAGTCAGTGCCCTGCAATTGGCCAATATCAAAACAATCCAAAGCAGCGATATAAGCGTTAATCTGCCGCCGCTTACCTGTGACGCAATTTTTCTTCGTGGCGCATACCACCATCTTAACCATCCGGAAGAGATACTTGCCAGCATAAGCGCATCGCTTAAAGCAGGCGGCAGGCTGGCTATAATAGATTTTCCTCCAAGATTTTTTTTGTCCCTGTTTTTTCCGGTTAAAAATGTCTCTAAAAACCGGGGAGGGCACGGCGTGCCCAAAGAGATTGTCATAAAAGAAGTTACGCGGGTAGGACTGCAGCTCGAGGAAAAAATTGATAAATGGATGCCGGGCCGCTACTGTCTCCTGTTCCAAAAACAGAAATAATCAGCAGTCTTTCAAGATGCCTTTTTAAAAATTCTTTCGTTCGCTAATTCGCCTTTTGACTTCGCTCAAGACGGGCGCAAATAGGAGAATAGTAATAAAATTGATTAAAATTTAATTTATGACAATAAGGCCAAAAAAGCAGAACAGCTTTGTTTTAAAAAATTATCAAATTGGTTATAATAGAAGAAAGTCGATTATAATAAAAGAAATTAATTTAAGGGAAAATTATGAATAAAAAAAGTTTATGGATTGTGGGGGGAATAGTCGTAGTGGCTGCGATTGTGCTGGTGGCCATGGGCGGGGGGAACAAAAACAAAGAGCAGGGCTCTGAGGAATCATCCGGGCAGGAAGCGGCAATAGACAAAAACGCCCCGAAATCTTTAAAAGAGCTGATGGCAATAGATAAGCCGCAAAAATGCGAGTACCAAGACCAGACGGAAGACGGGAGTTCTTATGGCACGGTTTATATAGAAGAAGGCAGAATGAGCGGGGACTTTACCGTAGAAACCGCCCAAGGCGTTTTTGTTTCCCATATGATAGCTAAAGACAGCGAAATCTACATGTGGGAAGACAGCACGGGCACGGCTTACAAAACTACGGTACAAAATATTTCTCAAGATCAAGAGGGTGAAACAGCAAAGCCGGTGGATATAGATAAAGAATTTAATTACCATTGTGAAAATTGGAGCGTTGATTCTTCCAAGTTTGAACTGCCGCAAGGAAAAGAATTTACCGATCTCTCCGCGATGATGGAGGCGGCGGCGCAAATGCAGGCCGGGGAAGGGGAAAGCCTAGAACCAGCTTCCGGCAGTGAAGATTTAAAAGCTGCGCAATGCGCGGCTTGTCAGCAAGTGCCGGAAGAGACGCGAGCGCAGTGTTTGCAAGCTTTAGGGTGTAATTAGTTTTATTTTAAGGCCCGGCCATTTGGGAAAATAAATGTTAAGGGCCGGGCCTTTTATTTTATGAAAAAGTTTCCGTATCAAATAAAAGTCAGCAGAAAAGCCAGGAATTTGCGGATTGCGGTTTATGAAAGCAGCCGGGTGGTGGTGACCGTGCCGTGGTTTTTGGGCTTGGAGAGGGCCAGGGAATTTGTTGAACAAAAAACCGGCTGGATTTTAAAAAAGCTGGAATATTTTAAAATTTATAAATCATCAACTGTTCCTAGGTCAAGCAAGCGTGATTATTTAAAATATAAAGCGCAAGCTTTTCGTCTCGCAACGCAAAAAGTAGAACAGTGGAATAAGTTTTACGGGTTTTCCTACCATTGCCTTAACATCAAAAACCAAAAGACCCGCTGGGGCAGCTGTAGCAAAAAGGGCAATTTAAATTTTAATTACAAGATTGTGTATTTACCGGAAAACTTAGTGGATTATTTGATGGTGCACGAACTTTGCCATTTAAAGGAGTTTAACCATTCAAAGAAGTTTTGGGCCTTGCTGGCAAAAACCATGCCTGATTATTTACGATTAAGAAAGCAGCTAAGAGATATTTAAATATGGATAAAGAGCAATTTGAACAACTTATTAGCCAGGCCGTAGAGGCCCTCCCTTCATCGATCCGTAAAAAAATGGATAATGTTGACATTGTGCTGGAAGAAGGAGAGTCGCCGAATAATTCCTTGTTCGGCTTGTATCATGGTATTCCAGGAACAAAACGAACGCCGTATTATGCCGGGGTGCTGCCGGATAAAATTACGATTTGGAAAGGGACTATAGAAAAGTTTGCCGGCCATCCATCAAACGTCCCCAAACTCGTGCGCCGGGTGGTCTGGCATGAAATCGGTCACCATTTTGGGTTTAATGAGGCAAAAATCAGAAAGCTGGAAAAGAAGTGGGAAAAAGAAGGAAAGGTATAGGAAACAAATTTCTAATGTCTGATTACTAATTTCTAAATATAAAATTACAAATTTTGAATATTAAATAAGTTTAGGTCTAAACATCAAACATCGCGAGATGATGAGCTAAGGGTTGACAGAGGGAAGAATTTAGCGTATAGTTAGCGGTTAGATTGTGATATAATATTTAAGGATTTAAACATATTTATGGGAATATTCGATAAAACATCAGTAGAGGTTGGCAAAGGCAAAGAACAGCCATCAGTACCTAAAAAAAAGGTTGAGGGCGGAGTTGAGGTTGGACCGAAGGCTTTTAAAGAATACTCTCCTGACGAGAAAGAAGTGCTGAGAAGGGCTATAAAAGATACAGTTCAGGGAATAGAAGGCCAAACAACTCAGGCGATCCCTCAAGGGCTAAGTTCTCAAGGTGAAGTTATTAATAGGACCTTAGGTCATGGCGAACGCCCTCCTCATGCCCAGATGCTAGCAGAGGCTCTTAGTGATCCTGCAAAATTTGAAGAATTAATTAAAAAATCCGGAGGATTAGAAAGTGCTGTCAATAAAATTAACGAAATTGCAGGTAATTCCGAACATAGACAAAATTAGTCTAAGCTGATTTTAGAAAGCAAAACAAAAATAATAAACCCCGCACTTTCTGCGGGGGAAAAAGCAGAAATAAAATCATAATCGATGCCTATTTTTAAAAAATCAAAATGGGTATTTGGGGAAAGTGCGGGGTAAATGTTTTTTGAGTTGACTGTTTTTAATATAGCGGTGCTGGCATTGTTTGTATTGATAGCGGTTTTTGCCGCTGTCTTTTTTTATTTTTATAAAAGGCATGTTTATCACAGCAAACATATCTTGCCAAGAACCATGGATTGGGTTTTTTTAGAAATCCAAATGCCGAAAGAGACCTCGCCGGATAAAGATCAGCAAAGACAAAAAACTGAAGAAGAGAAGAAAGCTCTAATTTCCGTAGCAGAACAGCTATTTACCACACTTTCTGAATCCGGCCAAAGCAAGGGCTGGCTTTTGGGCAAAGATTATTACAGTTTTGAAATTGCCTGCACGGGTAAGAAAATATCTTTTTTTGTGAATTGCCCTAAACATTTGCAGTCGCTTGTGGAGAAACAAATCCAGGCGCAGTATCCCCACGCGTTTATTGAACAGGTGAAAGGCTATAATCCGTTTCAGGACGGGGGAGAAGTAGAGACTCAGGAACTTGTTCTGAACAAAGCTTATGTTTATCCGTTTCGTACCTATAAAAATACGGAAAGCGATCCTTTGAATTCCATAACTAACGTCATGAGCAAGCTTACGGAAGAAGAAGGCGCTGCCGTGCAAATAATTATCAGCCCGACAGGAACTTCCTGGCAGGGCAGGCCGAGACATATGGCGCTGGAAGTTCAGCAGGGCAAAAATCCGGAATTGGTGCAGAAAGGCAAAATCCACAAATTTGCTGTGGGTTTTGCAAGGGGCGTGGGAAAAGGCCTCGCGGGCAATCCTCAAGGCCAGCCCTCGCACGCGCACAAAGATTTGTCGGGCTACGGCAGTCCCATAAGCTTGATGCCCATGCAGCAGGAAATTGTAAAGAAATTAGAAGAAAAGGCCAGCCGTCCCGGGTTTAAAACCAACATCAGAATAATTACATCCTCGAAAATTCCGGGCAATGCCGGCCGGCACATGCACAATCTGCTTTCGTCTTTTTTGCAGTTCAATATGCCGCCGTTTAACGGCCTTCACGTAAAGAACAAAAAAAAGAGCGAGGTTTTGAGGGATTATATTTTTAGGGTTTTTAGAGATGAAGGTTTTGCAAGATCGCTTTTAAATACCGAAGAGCTGGCGAGCCTTTGGCATCTTCCCACCCCCTATATTGAAACGCCCAACATTAAGTGGCTGATTTCCAAAAAAGCTCCGCCGCCGGTAAATATGCCTGAAAAAGGCTTGCTTTTAGGGCGCAATATTTACCGCAATTTTGAAACAAAGGTTTTCATTGAGCGCGAAGACCGGCGCAGGCATATGTACATTATCGGCCGGACCGGCAGCGGCAAAACCGAGATTATGAAATATATGTCCGTGCAGGACATAAAAAACGGTGAAGGGCTTTGCGTGATTGACCCGCACGGGGATTTTATTGAAGACATTTTACCGCACGTGCCCAAAGAGCGCGCCGAAGATGTTATTCTTTTTGAGCCTTTTGACATGGAGCGGCCCATGGGCCTGAACATGTTGCAGGTAGATAGTGAGGAGCAGAAAGATTTCGCGGTGCAGGAAATGATTTCTATTTTTTATAAATTGGTAACCGACCCGGCCATGTTGGGTCCGATGTTTGAGCACAACATGCGAAATGCCATGCTGACTTTAATGGCGGACGAGGAGCATCCGGGAACCATAGCTGATATCCCCAGAATTTTTACGGATACGGATTTTCAAAAGTATAAGCTTTCCAAAGTTAAAGACCCGGTGGTGCGGCTGTTTTGGGAAAAAGAAATGGCTAAGACCTCGGACTTTCATAAAAGTGAAATGCTCGGCTATTTGATTTCCAAAGTCGGTCGGTTTGTGGAAAACGCCATGATGCGCAATATTGTGGGACAACCAAGATCTGCGTTTAATTTTAGGAAGGCGATGGATGAAAAGAAGATTTTGTTGATTAATTTAGCCAAAGGGAAAGTGGGGGAAATTAACGCTAAACTATTGGGCCTTATCATTGTCAGCAAATTGCAGATGGCTGCGCTGTCGCGCGCAGACACCCGCGAAGCTGAACGCAAAGATTTTTATTTGTACGTGGATGAGTTCCAGAACTTTATTACCGACGCGTTTTCTTCCATTTTGTCCGAGGCTAGAAAGTATAAGTTAAATCTTGTAATTGCGCATCAATATTTGGGCCAGCTGGAGCAGCAGGCGGGGGCGCAGGGCGCGGCCAGCAAGGATTTGCGCGATGCGGTGTTCGGCAATGCTGGCACTATGGTGTCTTTTAGAATTGGCGCGGAAGACGCAGAGGCAATGGCCAAGGAATTTGCCCCGACCTTCAACGAGTTTGATTTGGTGAACGTGGACAGGTTTAACGCATACGTTAAATTGATGATCCAAGGTACTGCCTCAAAGCCCTTTAACATGGTTACCTACCCGCTTTCCAGAGACAGCAACGAAGAATTGGCCAAGAAAATAAGGGAACTCTCCAGGCTTAAATTTGGCCGGCCACGGGCAGAGGTAGAAGCGGAAATTTTGGAGGCAAGCCAGGTGGCGGAAAGAATGAGCGAGGGTCCTGCCGCCATAGAAAGAGGGTTATAACAAGAAATCATTTTTTGGTATAATATTAATTAAGCGGCTACCATCATTAAAATTTAATTCTATGCCGGAAACCAAAACTAATTTTGCCATTAATGAACTGGTTGCCTTATTTTTGGCAGAAGTGATTCGGAGCCGCCGGACGAGTTTAAGGCGCGCCGCGGAAATTGCGCGGTATGTGGTGGCAAATATCCAGCGTATTCGTACCGAAGAAGAAGCTTTGTCACTGCTTACGGAAGTTGAAAAGGATTTTGAGGAAGTTGTCACCTTAAAACAGGTTTTGCATTTCGGATACCACAAATCCAGCGTAAAAATCTATGAGGAAGATATAAAAGAATACGCAGCGCGGATTTTTGTAAAAGACATGGTGCTTTCCTCGTCTTTTTTGCAGGATGCCGCCAAAAACGGGATGACCATTCAGGAATTGTGCTTAAGGTATCCGGACTTTAGCAATTATCTTTTTAGGTCGTCTGAAAGGGCTGAATTAATCTCTGATTTTGGGCCGGTTATGCAGGCAGCTGTTTGATTATTTGCCAGTTTTTATTTTTATTGCTATAATCTATCTGCTTTGTCAGATGATGCTGAAGCCTGAAAATACTGGCTTTTAACGAAACAAAAGCGACAATTTATAAAAGATTAGAATAAGTTTTATTATTGGTAAAACAAAAATATGGATAAACTTTCGAATTTGGCGCTGATTGCCCAAATGTTAGATTCAGCCGAGAAAAACATCCAGTCCGCCAAACAGCTTTTACGCGAAACTATGGGCGGCAAAATGCCTAAAGGCAACGGTAGTTCGGGGCTTTTTGAAAAAGCTGGGGTTTTATCCGTGTCCGAAGGCGGCAAAGTAGTAGAAGGGGTGTTCGACGGGCAGAATATGATAGGCCCGGACAAAAAGCAATACCCGGTTCCGGCGAATTACGCTTCCAAATCAAAATTGGTGGAAGGCGACGTGTTGAAATTGACCATTGCGGAAGACGGGTCTTTTATTTATAAGCAGATTGGCCCGGTGGAAAGAAAGAAAATGCTTGGAGTTTTAACCGTGGATGACAAAGGGGATTTTAAAGTCATCGCGGAAGGCAGGTCTTATAAAATTTTGGTTGCGTCTTTAACTTATTTTAAGGCCGAGACGGGAGACGAAGTAACGATAGTGACGCCCAAAGAGATTGAATCCGCTTGGGCCGCGGTGGAAAATGTGATTAAGAAAGCTTCAGGTACTGCTCATACTGATTTGGAAATGGATGAAGAGGCGGACAGCGGCAAAAAGGTCAAGCTTGATGAAGATATGGAGCTTTAAAGCAAGTTTAAAATTAAAAATTAAAAATTATGGAGTCCCGCCAAGTCGGGATATCTATAAATGGTCTTAAATCAACAGCCTACAATTACACCGGACCAAAAGCTTGCCGTTTTTTTGCAAAAATGGCCGGTGATTATGCAGTTTTTAAAATTCGCCGGGATCGGTTTTTTAACCACCGCGGTGGATTTTTTAGTTTTGAACTTGATTTCCAAATATTTAGGCGTGAATGAGGGTTTAAAGCTTGGTGGGGTGAACGTGGTTAGTTTTGGCGCGGCGGTGCTGCACAGTTATTTTTGGAACAAGCATTGGGCTTTTGGGGACATTCAAGTAGGCGTTTGGAGAAATTTTTGGCGTACAGTCCTAATTGGCGCAATTGGCGTGCTTGGGGTGGCTGCTGCGGTTTTGGGAGGAAATGCCGCGGCGCCGGCTTGGTACTACTTGATTGTGCTGGGAGTTTTGGCCATCACGGAAATTGTTATCTGGGTTAGGTATAATCTTGGGAACCTGTTTGCCTCTGGACCTTCTTTGGGGCACACGCTCTTGGCATTTTTAGTCGTTAGCATAATTGGGGCGGCTATAAATAGCGGATTGGTGGGGATTTTGACGCAGTACTGGCATATTACGCAGAATCTTGACCTGAATAAGAACCTGGCTAAAGTCATTGCCTCCGTAGTTTCCTTAATGTGGAATTTTACCGGCTATAAGCTGATAGTTTTTAAAAAATAAGATTTTTAAAGTGAGAAGTAACGCCTTTTTAGGGCGTTTTTTTGTATGCTATAATTGGGAAGACAGAAGGATATCTTTGTTCATGGTATTTATGGCGGTTTTGTATCCTTTTTAAGCCGATTAAAGATGCGGGAGGACAGGTAAAAATATCAAAATTATGGCAGTCTTATATCGTAAATATCGGCCGCAAGTCTTCTCAGAAGTTTTGGGGCAAAAGTACATAATTCAAACGCTTAAAAATCAGGTAAAAAGCGGCAAAGTTGCCCATGCCTATTTGTTCACGGGCGGCCGGGGAGTGGGCAAGACTTCGGTGGCAAGGGTTCTGGCCAAGGCGGTAAATTGTGAAGAGAGAATTAAGAATCAAGAAGCGGGAAGCAAGAAAGAACTAGATGACGCTTGCGGGAAATGCAATGTTTGTACCGCCATCGCCCAGGGAAATTTTATTGATTTGGTGGAAATTGATGCTGCTTCCAATACCGGAGTAGACAATATCCGCGAGCTTATTGAGCATGTAAAATTTAGCCCGAGCGTTTCTAAATTTAAGGTTTTTATTATTGATGAAGTCCACATGCTTTCTAAGGGCGCTTTTAACGCGCTGCTTAAGACTTTGGAAGAGCCGCCCAAACACGCGATTTTTGTCTTGGCCACGACCGAGGCCGGCAAGGTGCCTGCCACCATTGTTTCCAGGACACAGCGGTTTGATTTTAAACGCTTGGACGAAGGGGATTTGAAAAAGCAGGTTGAACAAATTTTGGAATCTGAAAAAGTTAAACTCAGCGGCGAAGTCGTGGGACTGATTGCCCAGAACGCGGAAGGAAGCTCGAGGGACGCTTTAAGTCTTTTAGACAAGGTTTTAACTTTAGGCGAAAAAGTAAGCATAAGCGATGCCCAACATCTTTTAGGCATTACCGATACAGCGATGTGCGACGAGCTGCTTGGTCTTATTGCGGGGAAAAACATTGAAGGAATACCCGGGTTTTTTGACCGACTGTCGGATCAGGGTACGGATTTTGCAGTTTTC
This sequence comes from uncultured Candidatus Saccharibacteria bacterium, assembly GCA_964561655.1. Classification (GTDB taxonomy): domain Bacteria; phylum Patescibacteriota; class Doudnabacteria; order UBA920; family UBA920; genus CAZLQG01. The sequence goes on from CAZLQG010000006.1 coordinate 11,611, forward strand.
AACCGTGATTTTTTGGAATTCTTGAGAAAGGTTTTAGTCGCCAAAATTACCGGCGAGACAGATTTTACTGCGCGGGACGAAAGTTTAAAGCAAAAGCTAAAGCAGCATGCAGGCTCGCTGGAGTTTAACGGTTTAATTTTTATAATTAGGTTGTTTTTAAAATCCTACAAAGATTTAAATTTTGCTCCCAGTCCCCAGCTGCCATTGTTAGTAGCCAGTCTTGAGGCGGTTTACAGAAGCGGCTCTGCCGGCTTGCCGCCATCTTCTTTTTTTAAAGATCAAAGTTCCAAAATCGCCTCTTCTGTGCCTTCGGTTCACATATCACAAAATCAGGCTGAAAACTTTGCTGATGCCCAAGCGGCTGAAATCAGTCTTAAAGAGGTTAAAGGGTTTTGGCTGAAGTTTATAAATGAAATTAAAGCAGTCAATGGCCCGCTGGCAAACCTGGTTAAGAATTCTTCCATAACCGGGACAGAAAAGGGAGCCATTAAACTTTCGGTAAAATTTTTATTTAACAAACAGAACTTGGAGAATCCCAAGAGCCAGGAATTGCTTTCGGAATTGCTCCAGAAAGTGAGCGGCAAAGAATTATCTTTAAGGGCGGAAGTGGAAAAGGGCGAAAATCACGCCGCTTCAGAGCCCGCGCAGGCTTTATCCGATGCTCTAAAGATTTTTGGGGGAGAACTGGTTGACTAAAGAATTATTTTGCGTTTTTTAAAAAAGTGGTAAAATAAAGCAGTAAAGTAAAAAAGTATGCTCGAAACAAAAGAACAAAAAAATATTTTGCTTATTGTCGGCGTGTTAATTGTTATTTTAAGCCTGGTTTCGCTGTGGGGGCGGTCGAATTTTATCCCCCAAAGCCAGCCTCAGGATAAAACTAATGGGGATAATTTTTTGCAATCTCAAGCTTATTTGAATTATTTAAACAGCCTTGAAATAGATAAACAAGCAAGCCAAGAGCTGTTCCAGGAAATTTTAAGCGAAGAAGACATTAGGAATGAAGTGGAAAAAGCCCTCAAAGTTGACCAGGTTATTACCCTGCCGGAAATTGACGAAAGGGATTTGAACATTTCCGGCGATCACAGCAAAGAAGCAATGGAAAATTATCTTTCCACGGTTTTAGGCTATACGATTGATTTTAATGATCAGAATAAAAGCCTAAATGAGCAGTTGTTCAGCGGCGATTTGTCCAGCACGCAGGAATTAATGGAAAATTATCAAAAATTGTATGAAGAGCTTAAGGGCGTGGAAACTCCGGAAGAAATGCTTGGGCTTCATAAAAGCATGCTGAAGTCTTATGTTTCGTATGGCGATTTAATCCAAACTTCTAAGCAGCATGCGGCGGGTGATAACGAAAATTCTTGGCCTGAACTTTATCATGACTACGCAGTGGTGAATGATCAGCTGAAATTCTATCGTGGAGAACTTAATAGGTTAGCTAACGAGTATCAAATTTCTGCTATAACGGTAAAGTTGAATTACGCGCAAGGTGAAGACAAGGCTAAAGTGCCTTTCATAAAAACCACCCATGCTTTTCTTGGTTTCGGGGATTTAACAGTCACGATTGGAGACATTCCTAGAATTATAAAAGAAGCTATCCAGGAAGGCTTGGTGGCTTCATTTTCTCAGTTTATGGGTTCTATGATAAACAATCTTATCGATAAAATTGAAAGTAATTATTTAATTGCCAATTTTTTGTATTATACAGATGCATTGGTCGCCGGGCAGTATACGGAAGATTATTTGGCCAAATACGTATCGGATGACTTTGACAGGGAAGTCATTAAAACTTTTATTCCGCAGTTTTCCTGCGGAGCGGGCAACGAATTTTTGGCGCCGGTGTTTAAAGCGAAGGCGCAGGAATATTTAGGCTTTGACGCGAATTTGTTAAGCCCAAACGATCCGGATTATTACAATAAAATGGCCCGTGTAGGCAGTTTCCTCTCCTCACCGCAAGGCTGGCAGCTTCATTATCAGGATATAGCCAATATTGCCAAGAGCGAAGCGGAGAAGTCGGCGGAAAGAGAACTAACCAGCCCCGGCCTTAAAACCCCGAGAGATTCAGTTAATAATGCTATTAGCCAGTCAATAAACAGTATAGTCAGCGCCCAAAGAGCCAGCTTTAACGCGATTATGCAGCTGGGCATCCAAAATGCCGAATATTTTATTAGTTCGTTTATTTCTTCCTTAACGCAGTCCATAATTAATAAATATGTGTTCAGGGGAGTGACCGGTGACGGCAGCCTGATGGGCGTATTAAAAGAGCAACCGTTATGCATGGCCGCCGCGCAGCTCCAATTGGTTTTGCCTGCTGAAGATACGGAATATATACAGCCGCCGCTGCCGCCGGATGAACAGACGCTCATTCAGCAGGCTTGTGAAAAAACCCCAAGAGGGTGTGAAGGCGTATATTCGAGTTATACGGATTGCCTGAATCAAACTGGGGACGTTAATGGTTGTTGTGATTATTTCCCGCAGGAGCCCGCTTGCAGTGTTGGCGGAAACCCGTAAGAAAATTTTAACAACCCGTTTCCGATATCCTTGGGGCGGGTTTTGTGTTATAATAAATCCAGCACTTTCTGTTTTTTTAAGATAGTTAACAAATAATTTATCTTCGTTGCGGATTGACGGGGTACTTAAGAGAAAGTGCTGGATAAATTAATGAAAATATTAGGAATTGACTATGGAGAAAAGAGAATCGGTCTTGCCGTTTCCGACGAAAGCCAGACTTTGGCCAGGGAATTAGATATTTTAACGCCAAAGGATTTTTTTAAGCAACTGCCGTCAATTATAGGAAACCATCAAATAAGTAAAATCGTCTTGGGCTGGCCTTTGAATATGAGCGGGCAGGAAACAAAAAAAACACTTGAAGTCAAAGACTTCAAGAAGAAATTGGAGAAATTAATAGATATTAAGGTGGAAATTGTAGATGAAAGGTTGTCTTCGCAAATGACAGAGAGTCTCCCCGGCGGACATCGCGATAAGGATAGTTTAGCCGCACAGATTATTTTGCAAAATTATTTGAACAAAAACAAACATAATCCGAATAACACGAATTCTATCCAAATGCCCCAAATGCAGGATTCGGATAATTCGGACCCGCGTGCCATAGCCTTATAATGATTATTCCAAATCAACTTTACAGAAAATATTATCTGAATGTTTATTTGGTTAAGACTGAAGGCAAATGGCGGGTAGGTAAGAATTCGGAGCATTAGAATTATATGAGTGAATTTAGGCAGAATCCCATAAATAAATCTTGGGTGTTGATTGCGCCCAACCGCGCCAAAAAGCCGGAAGAGTATAAAACCTATTCGGTTATGCACGGCGTACCGGAAGAGGATAAAAGGTGCGTGTTTTGTCCGGGCAATGAGCACTTGAACAGGGAAATATCGCGTATGCCGGAAGGCGGGGAGTGGGAAATCAGGGTAATTGAAAATAAATTTGCGGCCCTGGAAAACGTGCATGTCTACCGACATAAAGATTTTTATGTGTCCATGACCGGAGACGGGAGCCATGAAGTAATCATCACAAGGAAGCATAACGAACCCGTTGCTTTGCAATCCATCAACACAGTGGAATTAAGTCTTAAGACTTTTATCCAAAGAATTAACGAATTTGCCAAAGACCCGGAAGTTTCTTATGTGCAGATATTTCATAACCATGGCCGCGATTCCGGTGCGAGTTTAATCCATCCCCATTATCAAATACTGGCTTTGCCGATTACACCGCCGCATTTGCACACGGAAATAATGGGCTGTTACCATTATTACCAAAACAATAAATCCTGTATTTATTGTGATATTATAAAAGAGGAGCTAATGGTAAAAGACAGGCTGGTGCACGAGAGCGAGCATTTTGTGGTTATTAGCGCCTATGCTTCCAGAAGCCCTTTTGAAACCTGGATATTGCCTAAAAGGCATTGCGCGCGGTTTGAGGAAATAACGGAGGAAGAACTGACTCATTTGGCTTTTGTGCTAAAAGTTACTTTGGGCCAGCTTTACACCAAGCTTTCCGACCCGCCTTTGAATTTTTATATTCACAATATGCCTTTTCCTCGCGACAGGCGTCACAGCGCGCACGAAGAAAAGGCCTACCACTGGCATTTGACTATTTTTCCGCGCATTACCATTTGGGCAGGCTTTGAGTTCGCCACTGGCGTTGCTTTAAATCCCATGCCGCCGGAGGAGACCGCGAAATTTCTTAGAGGAGATAATTAATATTTTTTATGAAGAAACTTATAGCCGCAAATTGCTCATCCTTCGCCCCGATTTGCATCGGGGCTTCGGAGGATCTTCGAGAAACTAAATTTTAGTTTATGCAAAAAAAATTAATTGTAGCTAATTGGAAACTCAATCCTTCAACGCTCAAAGAAGCGGTGGAGTTAGCATCATCCATCGAACGGACAAAAAAGAACACGGTTGTGCTTTGTCCGCCGATCGTCTATCTGTCCCAAATCAATTACCCAAACCTCGGCGCGCAGGATTGTTTTTGGGAAGACAAAGGCGCGTTTACAGGCCAGACTTCGCCTGCACAACTTAGGGATTTAAGAGTGAAATATTGCATAATAGGGCACAGCGAAAGAAGGACTGTGGGAGAAGCTGACGACGAAATCAATGCTAAAGTAAAAGCGTGCCTGGCGCATAAAATTACGCCAATTTTGTGCGTTGGCTACGGCACCACTGTGGAGCAGGACGACCTTGAGGTGGTTGATGTTTTAAAGGGGCAGTTGGACGTTGGTTTGGCGGGTGTTGACGCATCAAGTGTTGTTATGGCTTATGAACCCATTTGGGCAATTTCTACGGGCGATCCTTATGCGACCAAGAAAATTGCTACGCCGGAGCATGCGGAAAAAATCGCTATCTTCATTAAGTCTAAGTATTCGGTTTCAAAAGTTTTGTACGGAGGCAGCGCTAACCCGAGCAACGCGCAAGGATTTTTGGACCAGCCGCATATTGACGGACTTTTGGTTGGCGGCGCGAGTTTGGTGCCTAAGCATTTTAATCAAATTATTAATTACTAGCTTTTAGTCGTTAGCGGTTAGCATTTAGGAATACAGATTCAAGCTAATCGCTAATCGCTAATCGCTAATCGCTAAAATGATCTATCTTGCTTCTGACCACGCGGGGTTTGAGCTAAAAAATAAATTAGCTGAATATCTCAAATCCAAAAATATGGAAGTGGAAGACTGTGGCCCATCATTTTATGATAAAAGTGACGATTATCCGGATTTGATTTACCCCTGCGCGCAGAAAGTCGCGGCAGATGCACTAAACCGCGGCATTATTTTGGGCTGGAGCGGACAAGGCGAGGCGATTGTCGCCAATAAAGTTAAAGGTATAAGACCTACGGTTTATTACGGCGGGAATATGGACATCATCAAACTAGGCAGGCAGCACAATAATGCAAACGTGCTTTCTTTGGGCGCTGGGTTTTTATCTCTTGATGAAGCCAAGCAGGTGGTAGATGTGTGGCTGAATGCGGAATTTGAAGGTGGAAGGCACGAACGTCGTATTCAGAAAATCAATGATATAGAAGGGTTATAGTTCTGTAACTTTTAATTTTTATTTTTACATTTTTAATTTTTATTATGCCAACTATCGTTCCTGCAATATTAGAGGAAAACAAGGAAGCGTTTCGAGCTATGTGCGGTTTAGTTATGAAAATCCCCGGAGCGGACAGAATTCAGGTGGATTTTGGGGACGGCGAGTTTATTCCGACCAAATTAGTATTAGTATCCGATATTGATTCTCTTAACCCTTCTATGCATTGGGAGGCTCATTTGATGGTTAAAAACCCCATGGATTTTTTAGATTACAAAATTAGCGGATTTAAAACCATCATTATTCACTATGAAGCTTATTCATCAACAGATGAAATAAGGCAGGCAATTGCGGAAATAAAAAAACAAGGCATGGAGCCATGCGTATGCGTAAACCCGGACTCAAACATAAAAGTTTTAAAAGATTTTGAAGAAGAAGTAAAGCAGTTTTTAATAATGGGTGTGGTGCCGGGCAAGCAAGGGCAGGCATTCATTCTATTAACCATTGATAGAGTGAAAGAATTAAGAAAGCTGATTCCAAAAGCAATAATTGAAGTGGACGGAGGAGTGAATCAGGAAAATATCAAACAAATAGCGGAGGCCGGCGCGGATTTAATCGTCGCCGGAAGCGCAATAGTAAAACAGCCAAACCCGAGTGAAGCTTATGAAAAGCTCAAGGCGTTGATTTAATTAAAATATTATTTGCTATAATAAAAGTGTAGTGTTTTTATGGAGAGGTAGACAAAGAGGATTTACATTAATTGAATTGCTGGTTGTGATTGCGATTATTGGACTTTTGGCCAGCGTGGTTTTGGTGGCACTCAATGGCGCTAGAATTAAAGCGAGAGACACAAAAAGGCTGGCAGATATGGCCCAGATCCAAAAAGCTTTGGAGTTTTATATTGATAGTTATGGCCAGTATCCGGGAGACACCAATTCTTACGGAGAAAGGGAAATTCCTTGCGGTTGGTGGGATACTTCCGGTGTAGACAACGACAGTGACGGCAAGCCTTTTATTGAACCTTTGATCGATGCGGGTATTGTGAGCAGACTCCCCAATGATCCGATTGGAACGGGAACCTGTGACGGTTATACTTATCGTTATTACCGATATAACGTTGGCCAGTATAGCTGTGATGCGGCAAAGGGCGATTATTATGTTTTAGGGGTTGTGGATATGGAAGGAAGCAGTGGAGCCCATCCGGATAGTCCGGGCTGGAGTTGTAGTGGAAGAGATTGGCAGACGGAGATGGAGTGGGTAACAGGAAGATTTACAAAATAATTTAGGATTAAAATCAAGACCAAAAACCGTTATGTTTGATATCATTTCCATTGGCGACGCCACCATAGACACTTTTTTGTTCGTCAATGACCTTAAAATTATAGAAAGCAAGGGGGAAAAAAAGTGCGTAATGAATTGGGGTGACAAACTGCCGGTAGAAAAGCTTTATAAAACCGTGGCGGGCAATGCTGCAAATAACGCAGTCGGAAGTGCGCGGCTCGGATTGAATACGGCTTTTTACACAGTACTCGCGCATGATACGGGCGGGCGCGAAATTGTGCACAAAATGGAAAAAGAGGGTGTTTCCACCCGTTTCATTGTCAAGAACGACAAGCACGGTACCAACGCTTCTACGGTAATAAGCTTTCAGGGCGAACGGACAATTTTGGTGTATCATGAACACAGAAATTATAAATTACCAAGTTTTCCGCCCGCGCATTGGGTTTATTTAACCAGCATGGGCGAGGGGTTTGAAAAAATCTATAAAGATTTGATTCGCTATGTGAAAAAATACAAGGTAAAGTTAGGGTTTAATCCCGGGACTTTTCAGCTCAGGAAAGGGCCGAAAGTGAATGAGGAAATCTTGAAACGGACAGATATTTTATCAGTCAATAAAGAAGAGGCACAAAGTTGGGTAGGGCCTACTGAAGAAGATGTGGAAGTGTTGTGCAAGCGTTTGGTGAAATTGGGGCCGAAAGCCGTAGCCTTGACCGACGGGCGCAAGGGCGCTTACAGTTATAGCGGCGAAGGATTTTTTTATATTCCGGAATTTCCGGGGGAGCGCATAGAAGCCACGGGAGCGGGCGATAGCTTTACCACGGCTTACATAGCGGCTTTATTTTACAGCCATTCGCATGCTAGAGCTTTGCGCTGGGGACCGGTTAACGCCGGCAGCGTAATTGCCCAGGTTGGCCCGCAAGCCGGGCTTTTGACTAAAGAAGAAATAGAAAAAAGACTTTCCAAAATGAGGAAATTCCAGCCGATTGCCATAACTAATCTTAAAGTTAAACAGCAAATAGAAAAACTTGTGAGCAGAAAGAGGGAGGATTAGCTTTTCATGATAGAGTTCGCGCAGACAGGGCTTTTGGGTTATAGGGTAAAGGATTTAAATATTCGTTTAAGGTTTTTTGTTATAATTTTTATGGGCATAATCGCTTTTGGAGCGGTATTGTTTTGGAAAAGCCAATTACTGTTCGTGGCAGAATACCAGGAATTTCCGGTAACCAATTATCAGGTCCAGAGAAAAAAGCAGAACTTGCTGAAACAGATGGAGATGCAAAATCAGCTGCTTAGGGATTTAAAACAATCGGAATAAGATAATTAATTTTAGGAAAAATATATGGTTAATATCAAGATTGGCATTAACGGATTCGGGAGGATAGGCCGCGCCGCTTTTAAAATTATTTTGGAAAAGAAAAATTTGGAAGTGGTGGGCATTAACGATTTAACGCAGGCGAATGTCTTGACGTATCTTTTAAAATATGACAGTAATTACGGCAAATTTAGCCATCAAATTTCAGCCGGTGAAACTTCCATAACTGTTGACGGAAAAGAGTATCCGGTATTCGCGGAAAAAGAACCGGGCAATCTGCCTTGGGCGCGCTTAGGTGTGGACGTGGTAATTGAATCCACGGGGCGGTTCACAAGCGGGGAAAAGAGTATGCCGCACATTCAGGCGGGAGCTAAGAAAGTTGTAATCAGCGCGCCGGCCAAAGACGAAGGCGCAACCCCGACCATTGTGCTTGGGGTGAACCAAGACAAATACAAAGGTGAAAACATTATTTCTTGCGCGTCCTGTACCACTAATTGTATTGCGCCGGTTTTGGATGTTTTAAATAAAAAATTTGGCGTGGAAAAGGCATTTATGACTACCATTCACAGCTATACTGCGGAACAGAATCTGGTGGATGGGCCGCCGCCCGGAGGTAAGGCTAAGGATTTGCGAAGGGCGCGCGCCGCGGCTTTAAATATTATCCCTACTACTACCGGAGCGGCGATTTCCGCAACCCAAGCCATCCCCGAGCTTAAAGGTAAATTTGACGGCGTGGCTTTTAGGGTGCCAACAGCCGTAGGCAGCTTGTCGGATTTTACGTTATTGTTAAAAAAGAACGTAACTAAAGAGGAGGTAAATCAAGCTTTTGTTGATGCATCAAAAGAGCCTCATTATAAAGGTTATTTGGAAGTTACCGACGAACCTATAGTTTTGCAGGACGTGGTAGGCGACCCCGCTTCATCTATTGTAGATCTGTCTTTAACTCAAGTCGTGGATGGTAACTTTGTGAAGGTTGTGGCCTGGTACGATAACGAAATGGGCTATGCTCACCGCCTGGTGGAGGAAGCGGAAATGGTTGGAAGGGGATAATTTCTAATATCTAATTATTAATTTCTAATGTGGTATGGCGATTAGTTATCTTAAACAGTCAACCTTAAAAAATAAAACCGTGCTGTTGCGGGTGGATGTGAATGTGCCGATTGAGGATGGTAAGGTGTCGGACGATTTTAGAATCCAATCGGTTTTGCCCACCATTAAAATGCTTCGAAGCGGGGGAAATAAAATAATCCTCTGCGGGCATTTGGGCAGGCCGAAAGGGGAGCCGGAAGAAAAATATTCTTTAAAATTGGTAGCTAAGCTTTTGGCAGACTTATTGAACTTAAAATATGTTGAAACCGACCACAAGATACCCGATTATCATATTTCGCACGTAATTTTTTACAGCGGAAAAATTACCGAAGAAAAACATCAATCGCAGCTAAAAAACGTACATCCAAAGGACATTGTGGTTTTGGAAAATTTAAGGTTTTACCTAGGTGAAGGGGAAAACGACGCGGTGTTTGCCAAACATCTTTCTGCTTTGGCCGATGTTTATGTTAATGAAGCTTTTGGCGTGGACCACAGAAAAGCCGCTTCGGTTTCCGCCATCACCAAATATTTAAAGTCTTACGCCGGTCCGCTTTTGGAAAAAGAAATTAAAGCGCTGGATTTGGTTTTGAAAAATCCTAAAAAACCTTTTGTAGCGCTTATGGGCGGAGTTAAAATTTCGGACAAGGTGCAGACCATAGAGAATTTGGGAAAGCACGCGGATAAAATTTTAGTCGGGGGCGGCATAGCCAACTTGTTCTTTTTGGCGAAAGATTTGGAAATTGGGCTTTCGAAAGTGGAAAAAGAGGCGGTAAAAACCGCCTGGCAGTTGGCCCAGAATTTTAAGGATAAACTGGTTTTGCCTGTGGATTTGGTGGTGGCAAACGAAGATATGGATAGAGATTCTATCCGAGTGGCCACGCCCTACGAAATTGGCAAGAAAGAAATGATTTTAGACGCCGGTCCCAAGACCATTTTGATTTTTGCGGAAGAGCTGAAAAAAGCCAAAACCATTGTTTGGAACGGACCCTTAGGGCTTTTTGAAAAAAAGCCTTTTCATACGGCAACCATGGCTTTGGCGCATTTAATCGGCGGCCGGGGCAAGGGCAGGGCTTTTGCCGTGGTGGGCGGGGGAGAAACCGTGGACGCGGTTAGGCAGTATCATCAATTTGAGCATATTGACCATGTTTCCACAGGCGGAGGCGCTATGCTGGAATATTTGGCGGGCAAAAAACTTCCGGGGATAGAGGCGCTAAGATAGACTTTGATAAACCATCAGTAAAAATATAAAGTAACGGGCTAAACGCCCGTTTTTATTTGTGTTATAATTGTTCATATTAAGCTTTTTAAGATATCAAAAACTAATGAAAATAACTAAAATCCAGGCAAGGGAAATATTAGACAGCCGTGGGAATCCCACGGTAGAAACTATAATCTGGGCGGGAAAAACATCTGCCAAAGCCGCAGTGCCCAGCGGAGCTTCCACGGGTGTTCATGAGGCTTTGGAATTGCGAGATAACGACAAGCATCGATACAACGGCAAGGGTGTGCTCAAGGCCTGTAAAAACGTAAACGGGCCTATTTTTAAAGCTGTAAAAGGAATGTCCGTGCACCATCAGGAAAAGATTGATGAAAAAATGCTTCAGCTGGACGGCACGAAAAACAAATCCAAATTGGGAGCAAACGCGATTTTGTCGGTTTCTTTGGCTGTTGTAAGATTAGCATCAAAAATAGCAGGAAAAGAGCTTTTTGAGTATTTGGCCAAATTGCATGGCTATAAGATAAAAAGCCTGCCTACGCCGCTTTTTAACGTTATAAATGGCGGGCGGCACGCGGACAGCGGGCTGGATATTCAAGAGTTTTTTATCATCCCTTTGAAGGGGAAATTTTCTACCAAACTTCGCATGGGCGCGGAAGTTTTTCATGCCTTAAGATCGTCTTTGGCAAAACAAAAACTTATTACGGCAGTTGGAGACGAAGGAGGGTTTGCGCCGAAATTAAAGTCTAATGACGACGCTTTCAGGCAGCTTGAGATGGCAATCAAACAAGCCGGATACAGGATAGGAAAGGATTTCGTTTTAGGCATAGACGCCGCGGCCAGCGAGTTTTTTGATGCCGAGAAAGAAATCTATACCGTGGCAATGTCAAATAAAAAATATTCCCCGGAAAATATTTATCGTTTATATCAGACTTGGGTTTCTAAATATCACTTGGCGGTAATTGAAGATGCCTGCGCGGAAGACGATTTCGAGGGATGGAAAAAATTAACCGCTGTTTTAGGCAGAAAAGCTTTGTTGGTGGGTGATGATTTGTTTGTAACTAATCCCGGAAGAATAAATTATGGCATTGCCCAGAACGTTGCCAACGCGGTTTTAGTTAAGGTCAACCAAATTGGCAGCCTCACGGAAACCATGGAGGCAATAAAGCTTGCGCAAAAGAATAAATATCAAATTGTGGTTTCTCACAGAAGCGGGGAAACGTCTGATGATTTTATTTCTGATTTAGCCGTCGCAGTGAACGCGCAGTATATAAAAACCGGTGCGCCTTCCAGGGGAGAGCGCGTGGCGAAATATAACCGTTTAATGGAAATAGAAGAAGAAATAAATTAACCTGATTGCCAATTTCTAATATCCAATTTCAAATCATTTTTCAGTATTTGTTGATTGATTAGAAATTAGTGATTAGATATTAGGAATTTAGAATATTGTTAGATTTGAGAAACAAACATTAGCATGCAGCATAAGATATATAAAAAGGTAGCCTTAGTTATACTGGATGGTTTTGGCGTAGCAACGGCCAGTAGAGGCAACGCTATTACTAAAGCCAGCATGCCGACCTTGAACTACATTATTGCTAATTATCCAAGCTTAAGCTTGCAGGCCAGCGGACCCTTAGTAGGTCTTCCTTGGGGGGAAATGGGCAATAGTGAAGTGGGGCACTTAAATATTGGCGCGGGCAGAATTGTGGGGCAGAATTTGCCGCGCATTACCAATGCCATTCAAAGCGGCGAGTTTTTTAAAAACAAGGTTTTAAGAGAAGCCGTAGAGCACAGCAAAAAAAATAATTCCAGCTTGCACATTTTAGGTTTAGTCAGCCCGGGTGGCGTACATAGTTTAGACGAGCATGTTTATGCGCTTTTAGGATTGGCTGCGGAAATGGAGCAAAGAAGAGTTTTTGTTCATATGTTTACCGACGGGCGGGATACAGAACCTAAAGTCGCTTTGGATTTCATCAAAAAACTTAACGAACGGATTCAGCGAATCGGAGTAGGCAAAATTGCGACCGTGACGGGACGGTTTTACGCAATGGACAGAGGCGGCCATTGGAACCAAACAATTGAGACTTATGAAGCTTTAGTGGAAGGTAAAGGCGAAACTGCGCCGAGCCCGGAAGAATGCGTGAGCCATAATTACAGCCAGCAGGTTTTTGACGAAATGATCAGACCTACCGTAATTTTGAATGAGGGAGGGGAGCCGATTGCAAAAATTTTCAATGACGACGCAGTGGTGTTCATAAATTTTCGGCCCGACCGCGCGTTGCAGCTTACTCAGGCGTTTGTTCAGCCTGCGGACATGCCGCAAGAGTTCCGCCCCAAAAAGCTCCTGCAAAATCTATTTTTTGCCACTATGACGCAGTACAAAAAAGGCTTGCCGGTAAAATTAGTGTTTCCCCCTATGGAACTCAAAGACGGGCTGGCGGAATTGATATCTAAAAATAAATTAACGCAATTTCATATTGCAGAAAGCGAAAAATACGCGCACGTTACCGCTTTTTTTAATTGCGGAGTGGCGGAAAAATTTCCCGGCGAGGAAAGAATTATTGTGACTAGCCCGAAAGAAAACATGAAAAATTACATTGATCACCCGGAAATGTCAGCGGAAAAACTCACCGAAATTTTAGTGGAGAAAATTACCAAAACCGATACTAATTTTTTCGTGGCCAATTATGCCAATCCCGATATGGCAGGCCATACCGGCAATATGCAGTCGGCCGTTGCCTCGGTGGAGTGCGTAGACAAATGTTTGAAAAAGCTAGTGGACGCTTGTGCGCTTACCGATACCGCTTTAATTATTACTGCGGACCATGGCAATGTTGAGCAGATGATTAATACTAAGACGGGCGATATTGATAAAGACCATACCACTAACCCCGTACTTTTTTTATTACTTGCCAACGAATATAAATTTTCCGTGCCTGCCGAAAAGTCTTATATTTCACTTTCTGCTATGGTGCCGGCAGGAGTGATCGGCGATATTGCGCCGACCATTTTGGACTTATTCGGCATCTCAAAACCCGAAAGCATGACGGGGATTAATTTGTTAAAAGTCATAAGAATCAAAGCTTGATGCCAAAAAGATGGAAACTTAAACCGAAACCGTCGGAAGGATTAAGGCAGCAATTTGAAAGCCTTCATCCTTTGCTGCTCCAGCTCCTTTATAATCGGAATTTATTGGAAGAAAAATCCCATCAAGATTTTTTGGACCCCAAATATGAGAGGCTTTTAAGCCCTTTTTTATTTAAGGATATGGAAAAAGCCACAGAGAGGATTTGGCAGGCTATTCATCATGACGAGAAAATTTGTATCTACGGCGATTACGATGCGGACGCGGTTACGGCGAACGCGATTTTAAGGCAGACATTCCGCTATCTTGGCTATCAAAACATCGGCAGTTATATACCCGACAGGTTCACGGAAGGTTATGGCGTGAACCTTGAAGCGCTGGCCAAAATTAAAGAACAGGGCGCAACTTTAATTATTACGGTGGATTGCGGAACTAATTCGGTGCAGGCGGCCAAATGGTGCCAAGAAAACGGGGTGGATTTGATTATTACCGACCACCATGAAATTATTGGCGAGATTCCCGATGTTTTGGCATTGATCAATCCCAAAAACCCCAAAGACGAGTATCCGGATAAAAATATTACAGGCGTGGGAGTGGCATTCAAAATGGCTTGCGCCATTTTGTCAAGGGGCGATAAGGTAGCCCCTCGACTCGCTGGCGCTTGCTCGGGGCAACCCGCGACTTACGTCGCGGGTTGGGAAAAATGGTTGCTTGATCTGGTAGCAATCGGCACTGTGGCGGACTGCCATAGTTTGACCGGGGAAAATAGGATTTTGGTGAAATACGGTTTGAAAGTATTAGCTAAGACCAAGTGGCCGGGATTGCGCGCGCTTTATAAAACGGCCGGATTGGATTTCAAAAAGAAACTTCCGGACACTTATATTTTAGGTTTTATAATAGCACCGCGTTTGAATGCGGCCGGCAGGCTTGAGCACGCGGGAAGAGCTTTGGATTTGCTCTTGGAGGAAGATTTTGAAAAAGCGCTGGGAAAGGCTCAGCAGCTGGAAGAAATAAACCATAGAAGGCAGGATTTAACTGCGCGGGTTTTAAGCGAGGCAAGAGAGAAGGTTCTGGGCATTTCGGAAAGAAAAATTTTGGTGCTTTTAGGCGAGAATTGGCCGCAGGGAGTGGTGGGCTTGGTTGCGGGCAAATTAGCCGAGGAGTTTAATAAGCCGGTGATTGTTTTAAGCAAGGAGGAGGAAAGCTCTGTAGGCAGCGCCAGGAGTGTCGGTGATTATAATATTGTAGAAGCTTTAAAGCACGCTTCAGATCATTTGAGCGTTTTTGGCGGCCACGCCCAGGCGGCGGGGCTTACTTTAAAGACAAAAGAGTTTGAAAATTTTTATAAAAAATTATTGGAGCACGCGGATGAACATATTAAAGAAAAAAATTTGAAATCCGTTTTGGAATTGGAAGCGGAGTTGAATGAAGCCGATTTAAGCTTTGAAGTTTACAGTTTGCTTGCAGTTTTGGAGCCGTTTGGCGTGGGTAATCCCCGCCCGAAATTTTTACTGAAAGAGGCGCAAATTGAAAGTCTGCGTAGAGTAGGTAATGGCGGGGATCATGTCCAGATGAACCTCAGGGTCGGCTCCCGCTTTTGTCCGGCAATTTGGTTTAGAGCGGGGGAACGGGCAGGACAATTTAAATTAAACAGCAGCATCAGCGCTGTTTGCGAGCTAATGGAAGACAGCTGGAACGGCAACAAAAAATTAAAGCTTAGAATAGTTGACGTAAAAAAAATGTTAGAATAGTGTTATAGACCTTTTGCAAAATAACATTTATGGCTAATTTCCCAAAATTTTGGCTGCAAAAGGCTCAAAGCTTCTCCGCTTAATTAAGTCATTAAACGTCGTCGTTTGTTCGCCTTTTTCGCTCAAAATTTTGAAAAATTATCTCAAAAGCTCATTTTGCAAAAGGTCTTATGAACTATATTATTTATACAGACGGAGGGGCAAGGGGGAACCCGGGGCCAGCCGGGATTGGGGTGGTAATTTATAATCAGCATAATAAGACCGCCGGACGATACAAGCAGTATATTGGCAAGGCTACCAATAACATAGCGGAGTATCGGGCGTTGATTTTGGCTTTAGAAAAGGCGGCGAAGATTGGCGCCGAACGATTGGAAATAAGGATGGATTCAGAATTAATTGTAAGGCAGATGAACGGGCAGTATAAAATCAAGGAGCCGAACCTGAAAGGTTTGGCTTCAAAGGTATTGAGTTTGAGGGGAAAGTTTAAAAACGTCAGCTTTGTTCACATTCTAAGGGAAAAAAACAAGCTTGCTGACAAGCTTGTAAACGAAGCAATTGACGAACATATTTAGGACTTACGCACTTGCCGCTTTACGGTCGGGCAGAGCCCGACCAGCAAGCGGCTTTGGCCAATTTCTTTGTTAAAACCTGCGGTTTGACCTCGGCGTAGTTCTACTACGCTTTCGGCCAAATCTTCGGTTTTGCCTCGGACTTCTCACCCCATACTTTCCGTTTAGGGCTGAAAGTATGGGGATCCCCGATTGGCTCAAACGCATAAGTCTTATTATTGAACCAGAAGCTGTTTAAGCGCGTTTTGTTCCAGCAAAATTAATCTTTTCCCCGCTTTGTCAAGGCTGAATTTAACAGGAGCAGCACCTTCGTATAGTTTATATGAGTTTTGGTGGTCTCGGGTATCCAGTTCCAAAGCTAGGATAGAATTTTCTTTAGAGGCCAGCGCGTAATTAATGTTTTGCTGCAAGACAAGATTTTGCAGGGGTTTTTGCCCGCGGGTGATTAGCTGGGCTTCTTTATTTGTTTTGTGGTTAAAAGAAAATAGCTCTCCTAAGGCGGTGAAGATCAGCGTACTTTGGTCTGTGCCAAAATTCCAGGAAGTTACGTTACTGGCAAACTTAACAGGTTTATTGGTAATTTGATATAAATTTTCATCCGCGACAAGGAAAATTTCTTTATTGAAGTTTACAATAATTTCAGCTTTATTAAACTCAGGCAGGCCTTCGGCGAGCTTGAATTCCTGGTTGTAAGGGGATTTACTGACGAAGAGCGAATTTTTTCCGTTTTGCGGCTTGACATAATATAAATCACCATCTTTTGTCGCATAAGCTTCAATCCCGCTCATCAGCAAAGTTTTAGAAAGCTCGCCTGGATTTTTGTAGTTGACTTTGTATAAGTTTTGGTTCTCCAAAGCCAAAAGCCCGCCATCTGAGTCAAATTT
Source organism: uncultured Candidatus Saccharibacteria bacterium (assembly GCA_964561655.1). Classification (GTDB taxonomy): domain Bacteria; phylum Patescibacteriota; class Doudnabacteria; order UBA920; family UBA920; genus CAZLQG01. Next base: position 28,341 of record CAZLQG010000006.1, read on the forward strand.
AAAATCTGCCCTTTGAGGGAAAAGCCCGCTTAAGTCGGTTGACGTTGAATTATTTGCGTCAAAGAGGGAAATCGTATCGCCTGCATTTTTAAGTAAGAATAATTTGTTTTGGAAATTTTCCAAAAACTCATTGGGCGCCGTATTGAGCGCAAATGACTGTTTTTCTTCCGGCTGGCTTAGCGGATAGATATTAAAACTTGTTGTGGTAAGGAAGAACAAAGTTGTGTCATTCTGATAAAAGTCCAGAACTTTTTGTTCAATTGTTTCGGTTACGGAAGAATTTTTTAGCAAATAGATTTTTTCAAACGCGCCCTGCGCCCAAGTGACTTGCCCAGAAGCTACAGACAGTCTTTTGCTCCAGTCGAAATATCCTTGTTTTTTCAGTTCTATTTGGTATTCTTTGGGTTTTAGGAATTTGATGTTACCGGATTCTTCTTTTTTTAGTTCCCCGTCCAAAAAAATATTGACGGTTTTTGGTTCAGTCCGCACTGCCAGTACGCCGGTTTGTACAAATTGGTTTTTATCAAAGTCAAAAACTACCCCCCTTACATAAAGCACGATTACGGGCGACAGGATTAAAAAAATTATAAAGCAGGCCAAAACGAGCAGGTATCGAGATTTTCGGGACATAACAGGCTAATTTTAACTTAAAACCAAGTCTTCTACAAACAGGGCAGGTTTGGTATAATAATTTAACGTTAGGCAGTTTATTACTTACTATTTTTTAGAGATGTTTGAAACTAAGATCGGCATAGATTTAGGTACGACCAATACTTTGGTTTTTGTGCCCAAGCGGGGGATTATTATCAATGAGCCTACGGTGGTGGCTATTACCTTGGATGACAATAAAATTTTAGCCGTGGGACAAGAGGCCAAGGAGATGCTCGGGCGAACCCCTGAAACCATAGTGGCCAGCCGGCCGATGAAAGACGGGGTGATTGCCGACTACCGTGTGACCGAGGCAATGCTTAGGTATTTTATCAACAAGGCTTTGGGCAACATTCGTTTTTTTAGGCCCGAGGTAATGGTTAGCGTGCCCGGTGCCATTACTTCCACGGAAAGAAGGGCTGTTATTGATGCTGCGCGCGCGGCCGGGGCAAAAAACGCTTACGTAATTAAAGAGACCGT